>JAADFS010000312.1 GCA_013152795.1 Deferribacteres bacterium | reverse complement strand
TGCAGCACTGGATACGTAACGGATATCCACTTGTCGCCGAAGTGGTGCGAGAGGATATTGATGGCCTGGGAATCATCGGTTTCTATAATAAATATTATCTTCAGGGGAGATTTGCCGACAACCTCGTACCTGTCGATCCTTTTGCACATTTTACGGAATGCCTTGTCCTTGCCTTTTTTGTACCACTCCTCCCTCTCGCTGTTTATTTCTTTCATGGAAATATTTTCTTTTGCATCAAATATGGCTACATAAAGCATGAAATCCTCCTTAAGTTTAACTTGCGGCGGCATAAAAACATCGCCTGCGGGGGAAGGCAGGCTGCCGGAAAAGCTTTATCTGCGATACACCTTCAGTGGTAACGGCTCAGCCCCCTCCCCCTAACCCCTCCCGCCAGGGGAGGGGGAAAAGGTTAACTCTTGATGCTTTTTCTTCCCGCTATCAGCCTCTCAACAACAGAAGGATCAGCGAGCGTGGATGTATCGCCTATCTCGTTTTCCTTGCCCTCGATTATCTTTCTCAGTATCCTTCTCATTATCTTTCCGCTGCGTGTCTTGGGAAGTCCGTCCACAAACTGGATCGCATCCGGTTTTGCTATGGGGCCTATGTCCTTCCTGATCTGCGCAACAAGCTCTTTCTCCAGTTCCGGGCTTCCGCTGAAGCCGCTGTTCAGGATAACAAAGGAATATATGCCCTGACCTTTCACCTCGTGCGGGAAGCCCACGACAGCCGCCTCTGACACCGCCGGATGCGCTACAAGGGCACTCTCGATCTCTGCAGTGCCGAGCCTGTGTCCCGATACATTTATCACATCGTCAATACGGCCGAGAAGGAGATAATCCCCGTCCTCGTCGACCTTTGCGCCGTCGCCGCTGAAATAATAACCCCTGAACTGGGAAAAATAAGTCTCCCTGTATCGCTCCGGATTACCGTAAATCGACCGCGCTATGCCGGGCCATGCGTTCCTGATCACGAGCGAGCCCTCTTCACCTGTGCCGGCCGGTGTGCCGTCGGCCTTGAGTATCGCGGGCTCCACGCCGAAAAACGGCCTGCCCGCATAACCGGGTTTCATCGGTACGGCACCCGGAAGTGATGAGATGAGAATCCCTCCGGTCTCTGTCTGCCACCATGTATCCACTATGGGGCATTTCTCCCGGCCTATGTTTTTGTAGTACCACAGCCATGCCTCGGGATTTATGGGTTCGCCGACAGAGCCGAGCAGCCTCAGACTGCTGAGGTCTCTCTTCCTGGTCCATTCCTCGCCTTCCTTTGCAAGCGCCCTTATCACCGTAGGGGCGGTATAAAAGATATTCACCCCGTACTTTTCCACTATCTCCCAGAACCTGTCGGGTGCGGGGTATGAAGGCACCCCTTCAAACATTATGCTTGTCGCTCCGCAGCACAACGGCCCGTAAACGATATAGGAATGGCCCGTTATCCAGCCTATGTCGGCGGTGCACCAGTATGTATCCTCCTCGTGATAATCAAAGATGTATTTGAACGTAGTCGCCGTATAAAGCAGGTATCCGGCGGTTGTATGCAGCAGTCCCTTGGGTTTTCCCGTGCTGCCGCTCGTGTAGAGGATGAACATGGGATCTTCCGAGTCCATCTGCTCGGGCTCGCACCATGATGATATATCTTCTGCGGCGAGTTCGTCCTCAGCGAAGAAATCCCTGCCTTCTTTCATGATGACTTCTATCCCGGTGCGCCTGAATACGAGACAGCGCTGTATGTCCGGACTTTCCTCCATTGCCGCGTCTGCATTGTTTTTCAGGTGGATCACCTTGCCGGCCCTGAACGAACCGTCTGACGTGACAAGGATTTTCGCCCTGCAGTCATTGATCCTCTCACGCAGTGAGGCGCTGAATCCCCCGAAGACCACGCTGTGCACAGCGCCGATGCGGGTGCACGCCAGTATTCCGATGGCCAGCTCCGGGATCATTGGTAAATAGAAGACCACCCTGTCGCCTCTTTTAATGCCTGATTTCTTCAGCAGGTTGGCGAACCTGCATACCTGCCGGTGAAGCTCCTTGTATGTATAGATTCTGTTCTCACCGTCCTCCGCCTCCCAGATAAGGGCCGCCTTGTTTTTCCTCGGGGTTGTCAGATGCCTGTCAAGGCAGTTATACGATACATTCAGTTTGCCGCCGGGAAACCATTTGATAAGCGGCTTTTCAAAGTCCCTTTCAACGACCTTATTTCCTGAACCATGACAGGTGCTCCTCGGCCATATCCGCCCAGAAACCATCCGGGTCTTTTACCGATCTCCGGTATAATTCCTCATACTCTTTTTTACTCTTGACATGCGCGCGCTTCGAGAACTCTTTGGGCGGTGGAAAAACTCCATAACTGCCTTCCTTTGTAGACATAATGTCCAACCCTCCTTATAATTAGGTTTAGAAAGTGAGAACATGCATTCTACCTGAATTTAAACGTTCCATTTAAATTTTAAGGTAATCATACACCAATAAATTTTACAGGGCAAGCCCCGGTGACCGAGACTGATATGAGCCAGAAAAAGAAAACGGCACAGCCCCCTGCGCCTGCCGGCAGGCATGAAACAGTCCGGCAGGAGATCATTTCCGCAATTACAGACAGGCCGCTCTCCATAAAATATATATCGGCTGCCGTAAAAATATCTGAAAAGGAAATATGCGCACACCTCCGGCATATCGGCAGGACAGTCACTAACAGGGGGCAAAGACTTGTCATTACGCCTGCGGAATGCAGGAAATGCCGATTTGTGTTTCAGAAACGGAAAAAGCTCAAGAGGCCGGGCAGGTGTCCCGTATGCCGTGCTGAGACAATAAAAGAGCCGCTTTTTGAGATCCGCTGAAATAGGGAATTCCCTTACCCCAAAAACATGTTTTTTCCTACTCAAGGGCACGCCGGCTTATTCCGATAAGTCAGACATGTCAACAAATGGTTCAGGCATGCAGTCTGAATTGTTTAACGTGTCAGGCGGGATGCCTGACCTGATCATCTGTCTTAATTCAAAAGGAGGAGAAGGGATATGAAAAAGAAGATTGTCTCGGTGATTTGCCTTGTACTGGTGGTTGCAGCCATGCTGGTATCTGCCGGCTGCAGCGGGGACGGCGGCGGAAGCGGCACAGACGCTGCAAGTATAAGCGGCAGCGGGGAATAGAAAGGCAACTTTATTAAACTTTTTTAAATGAACAACGGAGGAAACAAGACATGAAAGTATTAAACATAATGACATCCCGCTTTTCGGTGGGGATAATCCTGTTTGCAGTACTACTGTTTACCGCCTCTTATGCAGGCGCCCTCACAGCAGGCGAGACCTACACTATAAAGGTTCAGAAGATCAATTCGGACGGTACGGTAAATTCAGGCGGCATATCTTCCTCGGCCACCGCTGATACGGACGGCAAGGTCTCCTTTTCTTTAACCGGTGTGCCGGACAACGATTCATGCAATTTTCTCCTTATAACCATTGAGGACACTGCCGGCAACACCGTACGGCGCTCACTGGCTCCCTGTCCTAACCCGGGCGAGGCACTGCCGGTAGGTGTTTCCGGGCTGACAAACGCCCAGACCTCTGCATTGCTGGCAGCGCTGGAATCAGCAGGGACGGACGATCCCATACTTGCGGTCTTCGGCTTTGCCAATAGTGCGCTCAACCTCCGCCACTTCAGACGAGCTGACCTTCATGGCAAACCTTGCCAACCAGGGTATTAACGGCAGCGGCGGTTTTATCGATTATCTCACGAACAACGGCGTAACCAGCGCCCAGTTGGCAACTTACAAAAGCAGCATAATCACCAAGCTTGCGGACAAGGACAATGGTTACAGCAAGTTCATCAAGGAATCCGTTGATGCAACCACTGATACCGCGAAACTAAGCGCCCGGGGTGAGGCAGCTTCAAAACTGCTGCGCGTCCTGGTGCAGGCAGCCACCACCGCGGGATTTTCACAGGATAGGATTATAGAGGCATTCAATGCCATGGGCGCTATTGTTGTGCCTCTCATGCAGCAGGCGGTGACCAGCGGCGAGCTGTCCCCCGCCACACAGAAAATGATTGATTCCAGTATCGGGGGCGGCATTCAGAAGCTCAGGGCCGACCGCGGCATAGAGAAATACTCACAGGCCCTCACAACCCTCGGGGCTACGGGTGAGGATGTAGCCAATTACCAGGCTGCCGCAACCACACTGGTCAACGCAATGACCGCTGCATTTGAGACATTCGAGCAGGTCTTTGACGGTAATGAGACGGACACTGAGATACAGGCTGCCGAGGCGGTATTAAACACAGCCATGCAGGCTGCATTCGAGCAGTTC
>JAADFS010000311.1 GCA_013152795.1 Deferribacteres bacterium | reverse complement strand
TTCCGTGCTCCGGTTTTTGTGTCATTTCACATTTCCTCCGTATAAACAAACATCCTGTTATCCTGCTCCACGAAGCCCACCCTGACCCCGAACACCTCCGAGAGTCTCACGGTGGACAGATCATCCCTTTTCATATCATACAGCAGGCGGCCGTCCCTGAAAAGGAGAAACCTGCTGAAGTGGTGTATGGCAAACGACAGGTCATGAATGACCACCATGATAATCTTTTCACTCTGAATGCGCCTGAAAACATCCACGATCTTTATCTGGTGCAGTATGTCTATGCCGCTGAAAGGCTCATCGAGCAGGAATATGTCGGTATCCATGTTCATCACCCTCGCGAGAAGGACCCTCTGCTTTTCACCGCCGGAGAGGGCATTGAAGAGCCTGTCTTTGAGGTGGAACACATCGAATCTCTTCATTACCTTTTCAGTGCAGGCGATATCCCCGCGGGAATACATCCGCCCGTCCGAATGGATGAACCTGCCTGTAAGCACCACATAGAATGCGTCAAACGGCATGTTAAGCGCCGCCTCCTGGGGCAGGAAACCGATAAGCCTGGCGCTCTCCGCCTGGGCCAGCTCTTTGAACGGCCTTCCGTTGATCCTGTAGCTGCCTGTAAATTCCAGCAGCCCGGACATCACATTGAGAAAGGTGGACTTGCCGCTTCCGTTGTTGCCGAGCACTGCGATCAGCTCGCCCTTTCCTATGTCCAGGCCGTCCACCCTCAGGGTGAATTTGCCGAGTGCCGCCCTTATGTCTTTAAGCTCAATTAAAATAGAAAAGCTCCTTTCTCCGCTTTATCAGCAGGTACAGAAAGAACACCCCGCCGATCGAGGATGTTATCACGCCCACGGGCAGTTCCTGCCCCCCCTGAAGAATCGTCCTCGCAACCAGGTCCGTGGCCATCATGAATGCGGCACCGCCGGTAAGTGATGCGGGCAGCAGGTATGAGGCCCTTACAAGGTTGCCGAGCCTCAGTATGTGCGGGATAATGAGCCCCACAAAGCCGATGATGCCTGCGTAGCCCACGCTGAAGGCGGTGAGCAGGGCCGCTGCAAAGAACAGTTTTTTTCTCAGCCTGTTGACATCCACACCGGTTGAGGAGGCCGTGGTATCGTCAAAGCAGAGGATATCAAGTTTGAGGTAATCCCCCCTGACCGACAGGAACGAGAGGCAGATGACTGCAAATAGTATCAGGTCCTTCAAAGGCGTGGCGGCCTGAAAGCCTCCCATGAGCCAGAATATTATGGAGCTTACGGCGTCATCGCTCAGAAATTTCATGAAGCTTATGGTTGCAGAGGCGAATGTGCTCAGTACAATGCCGGCCAGGAGCATGGTAATCGGCTGTATCCTGCCCCTGTAAGATGCTATCCTGTAAACGAGATACAGGCCCGAGATCCCCCCTGCCAGCGCAAAGAGCGGGATGTACGGCATGAGCCCGAGCATGATCGCTATCACCGCGCCCATTGCTGATGAGGCCGAGACACCGGTCGTGAACGAATCCGCAAGCGGGTTTTTCATTACATACTGGAAGAGTACGCCGCTCAGCGCAAGCGCGGCCCCCACCAGCCCGGCAAGCAAGACCCTCGGCAGCCGCACATCAAAGAGTATGTTCCTATCCATCTCGGACATGCTGAAAAGGTCTATCTTTACCGCGCCTGTCGAAATCGCGGCTATAAATGCAAGCACAAGCGCTGCGGGCAGGACAAGCCTCATCCCTCCACCCTCCCCACCGCCCTGAGGGCGGTGACAAAAAACACGGCTGCAAAGCCTATCATCAGCAAGAAATAAAGCATGTTCACATCCCCGCCCGTAAGGGCCGCCCTTATCACCTTGGTCGAGTATGTAAGGGGCAGCGCATAGACCAGCCACTTAAAGACAACCGGCTTTTCTACGGGGAAGAAGGTCCCGCTCAGGAATATCATGGGGGTAATCACGAACGTGTTGACCGTGGCCTGATCCCCGTGGTCCCTTACGAGCATTGCTATGGTGATGCCGAGTGTTGTGAAGAGGAAGGTATGTGTCAGTATCGCAAGAAAAAATATGGGCGCCACCATCAGCTTCACGCTGAAGATGACGGAGTATACAAATATAAGGGCCGTGCTCAGAAGTCCCTTGAACATGCCGTAGGCGGCCTCCCCGAGCACGATCTCCACGTGGGAGATCGGCGCAATGAGGTATTCGTCAAACACGTGGAAATAAAACCTTGTTATGTTCAGCTCCTGTGCGATGCCGTAGCTCTGGTTCAGGCTGCTCATGGTTATAAGCCCCGGTATCAGGAAGGTGATGTAGGGAAGACCGTCCACCGCAACCCTGTCGCCGAATCCCCAGCCGAATGCTATCAGAAACAGCAGCGGCGAGAGCGAGGATGCCAGTATCTGCTTCCTTGCGCGTTTCCTGAAGACGTTTATCTCCCTGTAAAGCACACCCTTGAAACCGTTAAACATTGATACCCCATTTCTTGAAAGAAAGTCCCGGATGTGATATATTTCCTGTATGAAAGAGGCCGTCAAGTCTATTATAAAAAAGGTTACCCTTGAGATGGTGTATGACATAGTGGATACGCGCACCACTGAACTCAGGGATGACACGAGAAAGCAGTTCTCCGAACTCAGAGATGATACCAACAGGAGGCTCTCTGAAATCAAGGATGAACTCAGAGAAGTGAGAGCGGAGATAAGGAACATAAACTCCCGTCTTGATACCCTTTTTACAATTCTGCTTACAGGAAAGAGAGAGATTCCTGAAAGCAAATCTCGTGATTAGATATATTATGAGACTCTTAAACATTGATCCTCTTCCCCGTGAGTTTTATGAATACGTCCTCAAGCGTAACCTCTCTCACCTTGCATGTGTGGGAGCATCCCCTGAGCCTTTCGAGCGCATCTTCCTTTGATGCGAAAAATTCCTCCTCTATCCCGTTCTCCAGGAATATCTCCAGCACATACCTGCCTATATCCTTTTTCAGGTCATCCGGCGCCCCTTTGATAATGATCCTGCCCTTGTCTATAATGTACGTGCTGCGGCAGAGCTTCTCCGCCTCTTCAATATAATGTGTGGTCAGCAGGATCGCCATGCCCTTCTGCTGGTTTATCTTCAGGATCAGGTCCCATATGTTCTTCCGTATCTGCGGGTCAAGGCCCACCGTGGGCTCATCGAGAAAGAGTATCCTGGGCCCGTGAAGCAGCGCCCTTACAAGCACAAGTCTCCTTTTCATTCCGCCCGAAAAGGTCTTGACCTGCCTGTCCCTGTACTCCAGTAGGCCTGCAAACTCGAGGGCTTCCTCTATCTTTTCCCTCCTCTGTTTCTTCGGTATCCCGTGAAGTATGGAATGCAGGTACAGGTTTTCATAGGCGGTAAGGTCCCTGTCCACATTGCTCTGCTGCGGGACAACCCCTATATACCTCTTTGCATCCCTCGGGTAAGTGAAAAAATCCCTGCCGTAATAATATATCTC
>JAADFS010000310.1 GCA_013152795.1 Deferribacteres bacterium | reverse complement strand
GCCTTGTCATACTTGACAGGGACCTGAAGGTTTACAAGTGGAATCGCTGGATGGAGATGAACAGCGGCATCCCCGCTGCTGAGATCATCGGCTCTCATATCTTCGATTTTTTCCCGAATCTGAAGACCCGCAAATTCCTCCGAAGCTGCAAGTCCGTTTTTACGTTCGGGAATTTCTGCTTTTTCTCCCAGAAGCTGCACAGGTGCCTGTTCCCTTTCAAGACAACGGGCTGTTTTGATACGAGATTTGAGTACATGCAGCAAAGCTGCGCCATGGGCCCGCTGAGGGATGAAAACAATGTGGTCAAATACCTCTTTATTTATGTCCAGGATGTAACTGAGGCCGCAACATACGAACAGAAGCTCGTTGAAATGAACATGAGGGACAGTCTTACCGGAATTTACAACCGGAGATTCCTGGAGACAAAGCTCAGGGAGGAATTCAAGAGACACAAGAGATACTCGAGGCCCCTGAGCATTATCATGTTCGATATAGACTTTTTCAAAAAGGTCAATGACAAGTACGGTCACCAGTGCGGTGATTTTATTTTAAAATCCGTAAGCTCGATGATCGCCTCGCAGATCAGAAACGTGGACTTCCTTATCCGCTACGGTGGTGAGGAGTTCTGCTGCCTACTGCCCGAGACCGCCCTTGAGCCGGCCCTTGGTGTTGCGGAGAGATTCAGGAAATCCGTGATGGAGCATGACAACAATTTCGACGGCAATAACATCAAGGTCACAATCAGCCTCGGGGTCGCCGAGATAAGGCCGAACATCAACTCCCCCGAGACCCTGCTTAAAAAGGTTGACGAGGCGCTCTACCGGGCCAAAAGGAAAGGGCGCAACCGGGTTGAGGCCATGATCTGACCGCTTCGGTCCCCCTTACTCTACCCCTTATTAACCAGTTCAGGCAAGAAACCGGTTATGTTTTTCCGCCCCCTGTTCCCTGCACCCTGCCCCCTTATTTCAATGCAAGATTAAGGTAATATAACCGTTTTTGTCAAACTGTTGACGTCGCCGTAATTATGTGGCAATATAAAGTCATGCACCGCGTGCTGGTCATAGATGACGAAGAATCCATCAGGGAACTTTTAAAGGATTTCCTCGAAAGCAAGGGACTGGAGGTTGTAACAGCGCCTGACGGCAGGACCGGCCTGTCGCTTCTGAAAGAAGACAAATTCGATATTTTCCTCCTGGATATCATGATGCCCGGGATGAGCGGCCTTGATGTGCTGAGGGAGGCGGCCGCTGAGAAAATAGATGTCCCCTCGGTGGTTATCACCGCGCATGCCACTGTGCAGACCGCGGTGGAGGCAATGAAGCTCGGGGCCTTTGACTATATCACAAAACCCTTCAACCTCGAGGAATTCTACATCGCCGTAAAAAGGGCGCTTGACGTCTCCAAACTCCAGGAAGAGAACATCAGGCTGAAGAGAGAGCTGAAGAGGAAATTCAGTTCCAAGAAAATCATAGGCAATTCCGTCGAGATACAGAACGTTATCAAATTCATAGAGAAGATAGCGGATACGGACAGCACCCTGCTCATTACAGGCGAGAGCGGCACCGGCAAGGAGCTTGTGGCAAAGACGATACACTACAACAGCTCAAGGGCGCGGAAGCCGTTTGTTCCGCTTAATTGCGCCGCCATTCCAAAAGACATTCTCGAATCCGAGCTTTTCGGACATGAAAAAGGTGCCTTCACAGGCGCCGTCACCACGAGAATAGGCCGTTTCGAGCTTGCAAACAACGGCACCCTGTTCCTGGACGAGATAGGCGAGCTTGCGCCTTCGTTGCAGGTCAAGCTCCTCAGGGTGCTCCAGGAGCGCGAATTCGAGAGGGTAGGGGGCATAAAGACCATCAAGGTCGATGTCAGGATAATAGCCGCTACAAACCGGGACCTCGAAAAGGCGGTGGAAGAGGGGACATTCAGGGAAGACCTTTACTACAGGCTGAACGTAATCCCCCTGCACCTTCCGCCCCTCAGAAAGATGAAGGAAGACATTCCCCTGCTCGTGGAGCACTTTATCACCGAGATTTCAAAGAGAAAGCAGAAGAAGCCTCCGAAGATATCCCCGGAGGCCATGGAATGCCTGATGAATTACAGGTGGCCGGGCAATGTGCGCGAACTGGAGAATCTTATAGAGAGGCTGATCATCCTGAGCGACGGCGACGTGACCACCTATGAAGACCTTCCCGAGCGCTTCCATGACAAGAGCCGTATGGTCCCCAGGACATTCCCGCTGAAAGGGGAGAAGCTGTCCGCTGAAGGGATTGACCTGAACACCATGCTCGATGAAATCGAAAACAACATGATCGTCCAGGCCCTTGAACTTTCAAAAGGCATAAAGAGCAAGGCAGCGGGGTTGCTGGGCCTTAACAGGACGACCCTTATCGAGAAGCTGAAAAAGAAGTCCATTGACTTCAACGTCCACAGAGCCAAGCAGTAATAAAACAGACTATTCAGCCACGAAGGACGGGAAGAACCACGAAGGAAAGGCACACGGCCCATGGTGGTTTTTTGCGTCCTTACGCGGCTCGGGGGACGGGAAGATGCCTGATATTAAATTTCCATTCACAAGATTTGAATTTTATATCAGACCCGAAGAGCCGCTTATCCTGCCGTCATACAAAGGCTCCACCCTCCGGGGCGGATTCGGTAATGCCTTCAGGAGAATCGTATGCGCTGTAAGGAGCAAAGAGTGCGGCGGTTGCATTCTGAAAGATAGGTGTATTTACTCCTATGTGTTTGAAACCCCGCCTCCTCCGGATACAAGGATAATGCGTAAATACACATCGGCCCCGCATCCTTTTATAATCGAGCCTCCAGCCGGGACAAGGCGCAGCTACGGCCCTGAAGAGGAATTAATATTCGGGCTCACCCTCGTGGGCAGGGCCATTGATTACCTGCCGTATTTCATTTACACATTTGATGAACTCGGCAGAACAGGGATCGGCAAGGGCAGGGGGAAATACCGGCTGCAATCAGTAAAAACAGCCCTCCCTCCCGCGCAACCCCACGGGGAGGAAATTTATTCATCCGGCACCGGAACCATGAAACCGGTTGCCCCTTCACACATTACCCTGGCGTCCTCATTAACCCGCGGACGAACCGGCGGCTCAAAGCTCCTGACCCTTAACTTTCTCACCCCCGCGCGTATCATCTACAACAGGCATCTCATACTCGAGCTTGAATTTCACATTCTGGTAAGGAATCTCCTGCGCAGGCTTTCCCTTCTCTATTATTTCCACTGCGGCGGAGACCCTTCGGCATGGGACTTCAGAGGAATCATTGAGCAGGCAAAAGGTGTAAAGGTAAGAGACAGGAATCTCAGGTGGCATGACTGGCAGAGGTATTCATCGAGGCAGGAGACAAGGATGAACATGGGCGGGTTTACCGGCGATATAACATTTGAGGGAGATATTGAGCCGTTTATGGACATCATCCGCGCCGGTGAGATTCTGCACGCAGGCAAGGGCACGGCGTTCGGCCTGGGGAGATTCAGTATTGCATAAACACGGCGGGAGAGCCTGCCGGGAAGCTTTGTCTGCGATTCCTTCAGGAAATATTCCACACGGCATATCAAGTGCCCGTGAGTCGTGTCCGTTGTCCGTGACCGTAAAAGACAAATCTGTACTTTGAACTCATTTGCTATCCTTCTGGTCATTAATTAAAAAAAATTGTGTGCTGTTAACAACAGTTTTTCTATTAAATGGTTCTCCTTCATCACATAAGCTATTACCATCTATATCCAAACATTGATTCCCACTCGCATGAATAATCTCATAGGAGCAAGCGGCTTCACAGCTCGGCCTGTCAGAATAAACAACTGATATATGTCTTTTATACCTCACAACGTCTCCTCTGCGAAGCTTCTTTTGCAGCCTTGCTCTCTCTTCCGGAGTTGTGGGATTCTGCAGATATAACACCCTCGTATTGTCTGTAAAGAAGCCCTGCGAGTTTATCCAGGTTGTGGGCGATGGTATCGTTATGTTTATCCCTGCATATCTCTCTGTCTATTATCCTGTCGAGATACTCTGTCTCTCTACCTTTCAATCCGTAATCTTTCATGAGTTTTTTATCTGTATTCAGCCGCCAAGGACGCGAAGTAACGCCAAGTTCTTTTTCTTCGTGCCACTTCGCGTTCTTCGCGGCTTGTTATCCTTACAGGGGCGAAAGACATCACCGGCAGACTATCTTACTCTTTTAGCAAGGCGTGGCTGGGAGGAGCTGCTTGCAGATAAAGTTTTTCCCTCAGGCCATCCTGCCCGGCAATATTTCAGAAATATTTTTTTTGTGTAAAATAGATTTGATTTCCTGCATAATTTATGATTATGGAACAGAAAGCCGGGAGAAACAGATTCAGGGAAGTGCTGATTTTTGTAGCCGGGACCACGCCCCAGATCATCACTGAGACCATCTATGCCCTTATTCACAGGGAACAGCCTGTATACCCCGATGAGATTTATATAATAACAACCCGGCACGGGGAAAAAGCCATCAGGACGAACCTAATTGATTCAGGGATATTCAGGGAGTTCTGCAGGGAATTCGGATTGAACGAAGATCTTATCCGGGAAGACTCACTGATTGTCATAAAGGACAGCGCGCGCGGATCATTCGATGACATAAAGACAGACAGGGACAATGAGCTGCTCGGGGATTTCATAACGAATTTCATAAGGGAAAAGGCCAGGGACCACCGTGCAAGGCTTCACTGTTCACTCGCAGGGGGACGCAAGACAATGTCATTCTACATGGGTTCCGCGCTCCAGTTTTTCGGGAGGCCGTGGGACAAACTCTACCACGTACTCGTGTCGCCCGAGTTTGAGTCGAATCCGGACTTTTATTACAAGCCCAGGGAGAGCAGGATTCTGACCTCGCCGTCTCCTTTAAACAGGGGGGCGAAAGGCAGCGTTAAGCAACTTAACACCGGAGATGCGGAAATATATCTTGCCGAACTGCCTTTTATCAGGCTGAGCGGCAAGATTTCCCTGCACGGCAGGAGCTTCAAAGAACTGGTCGAGGAGGGCCAGCGCGAGATAGATATAGCCACACTGCAGCCGCCGTTGAAGGTGAATCTCCCCGAGAGGACTGTTTACATCGGTGACAATCTCATCGAGATGGTACCAGTGCAGCTCATGATCTACACGGCGTACCTCAGGCAGAAAACCGACCACTGCAGGCATCCTGCCCGGGCATACTGCCTGGAGTGTTCGGACTGTTTCCCGACAGTCGCCGGCTTATCCACCCGGCCCTCACTCGAAGAGATGGCCGAGGATTACCGGAGGATTTACAACAGCCGGACCTTAAAGGCCGATGAACTCCTTGCCAAGCATGCAGAGGGGCTCGACCAGGCTGTAATCAGGCAGAACATAAGCAAGATAAACCGGACGATAAAAGAGCAGTTGAAGGATGAGACCCTGTTGCCTTACTACAGGGTCACCGCCATCAAAATATACGGCAGCAGCAGATACGGGGTGAGGGTTGAGAAGGGGAAGGTAACGATAGATAAATAATGTAAATGGTTTTCAAACAGAAACTGTTAAGGTTGAATTTGACGGTTTATATCTTAACCTTAATGTTGCATAAACGGGCAGAGGAGTCTGCCGGAAAACCTTTATAAAGCGATAGGATATTGGGAATTTATAGAGGGTGCAGGGTGCAGTTGTCAGGGTGCAGAAAGAAACAAGTCCCCCCTCCCCTGGCGGGAGGGGGCTGAGCTGTTAGCACTGAAGGTATCGCAGATAAAACTTTCCCGGCAGACTCCTCTGCCCCGCCGGCAGTATTTTATGCCACTGTAAGGTATAAGGGATGAAGGTTACAGTTTCACTGGTGTTGTTGGATTGAAACAACCTCTTCCGGTGTATAAATTAAAATTTCATCTTTTATTTTTTGAAAGTGAGTATCATAGGTTACAATGGCATCACATTTATTAAGGTATGCACATATAGCATGGGGTTGGTCTGACAAGTCATCAAGATTGAATCTTATTCGATGCAATAGCCGCTCTTCGCGGGTTAACAACCCTGCAAGGGATATCTTATTTTCAAGAAGTTCCAGGAAGGCAAGCCTGCTTATGTTGCCGGCTGGAGGGCCGAATATCTTTTTGCAGAATATAAATACTTCCTGTAGAGTGTAAAGCGAGATCAAGGCATGAATTTTATTGGAGTTAATAAGATTGAAAAGAGCGGAGACGTGAGAAAATTTCCTTATTTCTGTTTCAGAGTATCTCCCGAAGAGATAAATATTGATTACAGAGGTATCCAGATATATTTTCAATGCGCAAATTCCCTGTATAGTTTTTCAGGGTGTTCGGCAATATCGGTTATAAAGTGTGATACCGCAACAGACAGCACCGCAAAGCCCTGGTCATTTAACAGTCTGTTACTTTCTTCCCGGGCTTTCTGTGTTGCCTTGATGATATCAAATTTTTTAAGTTTTTCTTTCTGTTTTTTTGTGAGTTTCATGCTTTGTACCTCCTGTAACAATAGGTTAGCAAAGAAAAAATGACTTAGTCAAATTTCTTAATGATATTAAACTTTGAGGGGGAGTTATTCAATGAATGGGAGAGGCAAAGAAATGACGGAATTTAATCAAAAAGAATATCAGACAGTGATGCTCGGGGCATTGCTGCATGATGTGGGGAAAAACAATCTTCCATACCGGAGGCTGGCATGAAGATGAAAACATTGAAGTACCGGGTTAAGTTCATCACACCTGCCTTTTTAGGTAATGCCGAACAGAAGGGGCAGTGGCGCACACCGCCCTTCAAGGCCCTGCTCAGACAGTGGTGGCGGGTGGTGTATGCAGGTGAAGTGAATTACAATGTTAATAAACTGCGTGCTGCCGAAGCACGTCTCTTTGGTTCAGTATCTGATGAAGGTAATGGTAAGTCAGGAAAGTCGAGGGTGAGAGTGAGGTTCGAGAGATGGGAGCAGGGGAGGCTTGACAATGATCAATGGCCAGGCGGAAACTTAAAACGTGTTACAACGACCCGTGACGGAAAGGGTCAGGTTAGAAGCGATGTTTATCTTGGGTTCGGAGCAGTTCTTCCGCCAAGCAAAAAACAAAATCGGAAGAATATCGAGCTTCAGAGTCCTCCGGCTATCTCACCGGATGAATCATATACATTATGGTTGCAGATTGTAGATGATGAAGACTTACAATGGCTGGAAAGGACTCTTGAACTTGTTAATACATTTGGAACTATAGGCTCTAGGTCACGAAACGCTTGGGGGTCATTGATAATAATACCGCATGAGAAGGCCCAATATAAACCAATCTTTAATCCTGACATTCTGAATAACGTATGCAGGCCAATTGAGGAATGCTTTTCTGAGACTTGGCCGCATGCAATCGGACTTGATGAAAACAGACTTCCATTAATCTGGACAGGCAAGCATGACTTTCCATCGTGGCATAGCGCTATGGATTTTCTTGCTGAAGTAAAAGTTGCTATACGCCGCGTTGCAAAAGGTTATACAAGTAATGGAGTAGGAGGCATACATTTGTTGGGATATCCAGCAGGCAACAAATGGACTGTACAACAATGGGAAGGAAACGACAACGAAAAACAGAAACGATTTGCTTGCCCACTGAGATTTAAAGTTGTTGAGATTGACAAAGATAGATTGCATGTCGTAGCCGTTCATCTGCCTCACAGTCTACCGTATGAGTTAATAGATCGACTTACAACTAATCAGAAGAACTGGTTAACAGAAAAACAGCAAGATATATGGAAAAATATATATCAGGTGCTCGATAGAAAAATAGGCAGGTTCGGTTAGGAGATGAACTTATGAATACAAGTGAAATTTTCTGGAAAGCAAAACTTGCAGCGTGGGTACACGACCCTGCGGAAAAGCCCCTTGTGCTGTTCCGGGAGGCGCACGAAGCAGGTACAGTACGTAATCTCTGCCAGCAACTGTTCGGCACCGAGCGGATACCGGACGGTCTTGCCGCTATTGTCAAAAAAGCCGACCGCTGGTCTGCCGCTGCTGACAGGCCTGATCTTCCCTGGAAGACTGGTGAGCCTCTTCCTGAGTGGTCAAGGGTAAGTTTCACGAAATCCCCCGAGCTCGTTCATCCTGTCTCTCCCGGTGTCAAGATTGATATAAAAACTACATTCAGAGATGTCTCTGTTGGCGAGCTGAAAGCAGTCTCCACAGACCATTTCAAACAACTCATTTTCAAAGACGATGCCGGACCGGACATGCGCAATACATTCCTTCGTTTCTGGCGGTTCGGGCCGGAAACACCCGCATCTGGCCTGAATCTTCTATGGCAGCTCCTGCCGGCAGATACACGGAGTCCTGATCACACGATCTGGGATCATCTCAAACTCTGTTCTGCATTCTCCGGTATCTTTGCCCTCGACGACGAGCCAACCCTTCTTGTGGTAAGCCTCGGCCCTGTGCAGGGTTTCATCGCCCAGGCACGGTCAACCTCTGATCTCTGGGCAGGCTCTCACTTCCTGTCTCAGTTGTGCTGGCAGGCGATGCTGCCTATAGCCGAATCCTATGGACCGGATGCCATCCTCTTCCCGGATCTTCACCGCGTGCCTGTTGTGGACCAATGGCTTGTGGAGCAAGGGATATGGCCGGATGACATGCTCAAACCATGGGAATACAGCAGCAAAGAAAAAATTGAGACTATAGCCCTCGACCGTGACCCGCGCATGTCTGCTGCTCTTCCAAACCGGTTTGTGGCAGTTGTTCCATCAAAACATATAGAGGACCTCACGGCTGAGATCAGGGTGTCTGTAAGGGCATACACCCCTGCACAGGCAGAGCTGGCTGCCGGAAAGGTTTTCAAAAACGGTTTGCCCGAGATCACAAAAAACCAGATAAAAGAGCAGATGAAGGATTTCCCGGAGATTTATTGGTCTGCCGTCCCCTGGTCTGTTGTGAAGGAGGCAGGCGGCAAGGTTGATCCGGAGAAACTTTTTGGGATGCTTGAACAGTTCCTGCCTGATAGTGCTGATATCTCAACAAAAAAAGAAACCTGGGATATACTTGCTCAACCGGTCAAAAACAAAAGCGGGGAGTGGACTTTTTACGAGCCAAACCGGGGTGCGGCCTATACGCATCTTTACGGTCTTACAGATCGTATCCATAGTGCTGTAAAGACGTCAAGACCATTTGAAGAAATAAAGCAGGAAGGTTACCGCTGTACGATATGCGGGGAGAGGGAATGGTTGACGGATAACCGTAACGATCTTTTCCTTCCTCCTGGTGAAAAGCGTAATAATACTATCTGGTCTAAAGCTGCTGCAAGTATCGTTAGAAAAGGTGAACACCTTTGCTCTTGGTGCACGCTCAAGCGGTTTTGGCCCTCTGTTTTCCCAGAGGCAGTAGGTGCTGAGGGCAAGAGACGCTTTGTCGTCTCCACTCATACCATGGCGCTGGCCCCCACCGTAGAGGCGATTCTCGATAAGGCAAATTCAGGATTGCTGAAAAAAAATACCCTTAAGGCCGCTAATCAACTGGCACCATCCATGGAAGCTTTTGACCGTCCGGCATTTCCTCGGCGACTGTGGCGGAAAATTGAACGACTGGCTGAATCGGATAAAACACTATCGGATGTCCTTTCCAGACTTCCTGCATTTCTTGACTTTATGTCAGATGCTGAAAACCAGGGAGATGAGGTCAAAGAAGATAAGAAAAGAGCGGTAAAGGAACTGCTCGGCGATCCTCTCGAAACCTACTACGCTCTTATCATGATGGACGGTGACCGTATGGGTGAATGGGTTTCAGGGGCTAATCCTGAGCAACTCCCCAGATATAGAGATATCCTTCATAGTATCACAGAGAATCTTCTTGATGATAAGTTTCATAATGACATGGACATTCAGAATTTTCTGAAGGCAAAGCGTCCTAATACACCAGCGCGACATCAGGCAATATCACGGGCACTGAACTACTTTTCCATGAACCTTGCAAGGATTGTTGTTGAGGAGATATTCACTGGCAAACTTATCTATTCCGGTGGTGATGATCTATTGGCGATGGTGAGCGTTCATGATCTGCCGGGGCTGATGCTTGCCCTGAGGTCTCTGTATTCCGGTGTTATGCTTGATTCAGAAGAGAAATGGAAGATGCTGACAAAGAGGGAGACAGAATATATAAGTCTTTATTTCAGAGACGGGTATGCACTTCTTTCTGAATATAAAGACAAGAAATCCCTTTATGCTACAATGGGGCCAAAAGCCACAGCCTCTATAGGAGCAGTAGTCGCACATCACAAGTCACCACTTAGCCGTGTGCTCAGGAGCCTGAGAGAGGCCGAGCAGACGGCCAAGAGAAGTGGTGGACGGGATGCCTTCTGCCTGAGGATTGAAAAGAGATCGGGGGGCACTTCCCAACTTGTTGGCAGGTGGTGGCACAACAACGCAGATGAAATATTGCCGGTTGAAACCACACTTGGCGTTATAATGCAACTGAGGGATGTACTTGCCACAAAAGGAGTATCGCGGCGAGCTGCTTATGTGATACACGAGCTGCTGAGAGACCTGCCGCCTGATAAGAATGCAATAAGTAATGTTATTTCTTATCGCCTGAAACGGCAAGGTGTCGACGATAAAGAGGCGAATAGACTTGCTGAAAGTATTATCCGCCTTGGCGTAGCGCATGAAAAGATAAATGAAGCACAGGAAGACTCAAAGCCCCCAAGGGGGGAACCGCCGTCAATGAATAGATGGCTTCAGGACTTTTTCATTACAGCAGAGTTTCTTGCCCGCCGGATGGACTCAATGGAAGGAGGTGATGCCGAGTGAACTCAACTGCCCTGATGTTTTGTCCTATTGATGTACTCTATCTCAGGGGTAACCGCCTTTTTGGAGGCCCCGGAGATCATGGCGAAGCACTCATGCCTCCCTGGCCGTCTGTTTTCTCCGGCTCGGTACTGTCCCGTGCAATTACTGATGAAGGCAGGCTCTCTGAAGTAATTGATCAGAAAAACGGCCCTTCGGTTGTTGCGGAGATGTTCGGCGATTTTACTATTCGCTGGATTGCCCTGGCTGACGAAAACAGACACGGTAGTATCTTTTTCCCGCCCCCTGCTGACCTTGTTGTGCTGAAGGCAGGTGACACGCCTGAACCAGTGGCTCTTGCCACTGTAAAAAGGAATGCCTTTTCAGGTTGTGCATCATCTCTGGATCAAGATATTCTTCCTGAGTACGCCGTGCTACGCACTCAATCACAAACCAAACCGGATAAGGGCTACTGGCTTACGCTTGACGGACTCAAGGCACATCTTGCAGGGGATAAATTTGATGAAGGACATCTGATCCGAACATCTGAGCTGTGGAGTACCGATCCCAGGCTCGGTATCGCTTTGGACAGCGTAACGCGCACTGCCGAGGAGACGCGCATATATACTACCGATACAATCGTCCTTGCAAAAGGGATTGGTTTCCTCTGCTTGTTCTCCTGTGAAAAGGGATATCTTCCCGCTGACGGTCTGGTAAGAGTCGGAGGTGATGGCAGGGGAGCAGAGATTTTTGAATATCCTGATGCACCGTCTGACCTTGGCAGACCTCAGAAGGGATGGCAACGTTTCAGGATGATACTTGCAACTCCCTGCCCCTCTGTGAACGGATGGTTGCCTCCGGTGGTGAAAAAGAGAGACGATGGCTGTTATATCGAGTTGGATGGATTCAAGGCGAGACTTGTAAGTGCGGCGGTACCCCGTTATGAAGTGATAAGTGGATGGGATGTTGCAATACGCAAGCCAAAGCCGGCACAGCGGATGATTCCTGCGGGATCGGTATTCTGGTTTGAGGTTATAACTGGAGATACAGCAGAATTGGATGTCCTGTGGGAGAGGGGTGTTATCTCATCGAAAGAATATGCCGACCGCAGGCGCGACGGTTTCGGTAGCGTCTGGTTCGGCAGGATATGAGGAGGTAAGGATGTTTACGGAGAAGAAACCAATGTTTATTTATGCTGTAAGTCCTGTCCACATGGGGGCAGGAACCACCCTCGGGGTGATAGACAACCCCATCCAGAGGGAGCGGCATACTGAACATCCAGTTATGGCAGGTTCGGGTATCAAGGGAGCAATGCGCCATGCAGCAAAACTGAACGGTCTGAATGATTCGGTCGATGCGATCTTCGGCCCCGAACCGGGCAAGTCGAATGATCACGCAGGAGCCGTGAGTTTTACCGATGGGCAGATTGTTCTCTTTCCGGTACGGTCATTGAAGGAAGGCTTTGTCTATGCCACCTGCCCTATTGCACTTTCCCGTCTTGCGCGTCTTCTGGATGCGGCAGGGATCGATCACAAAGTATCGGCAAAGGACGTAAAACCCGGCAAGTGCGTTACCGTAAACAATGATGTCCTTGACAACGGAGATCTGATACTTGAGGCGTATAAGTATGAGTACGATGGGACAGATC
>JAADFS010000309.1 GCA_013152795.1 Deferribacteres bacterium | reverse complement strand
AATTATTCAGCCACCGCGCAGGATCAATAAAGTGTCAGTGAAAAGTGTCAGTGTCAGTGTTAGTGAATAGGGCCGGCAGGATTTTTTCCGGGGCACCACGCCGGTACTGACACTGTTCACTGACACTTCTCAGACTCCATGGCTATTGATAAAAAAACACATAAAGAAATTTCAGAGGCCGCCCGGGCTGCACCTGACCCTGAAAGGGCGGAGAGAAACCTGCTCAGGTTTATTGAGGTGAATCCTGATACGGAACATATCTCCCCTCACCTGCCGGCTGTGGCCGGCCTTTTTGCCGTGAGCCGGTTCCTCACAAATTACTGCATTGCATATCCGGAGGAGCTTTACGCCGCCCTGAATGAAATCCGCAATCCCGTCACAAAGCAACTGCTTGATGACATGGCCGCCAAAGAGCTCTCCGGCCATGCCCTTTCAGGAGGAGAACGGGCGGACATCAGGGAAATGATGAGGGCATTGAGGCTTTTCAGGAAGCGCTGGCTTCTCAGGATCACACTCAGGGACATTACCGGTGAGACGGACATACGCTCCTCCATGTATGAGCTCACTCTGCTCGCAGAGACGGTTATCTCCCTGTCGCTCGCATGGGCGCTGAAACTGAACAGGCAGAGATTCGGCGAGCCTGCAGAAAAGGCCGTTGCACTGATAGCCGTCGGCAAGCTGGGCGGCGAAGAGCTCAATTACAGCTCCGACGTTGATTTGATGGCGGTTTACGGCGATGGTGACGGACAGACATCGGGCATATTAAATCCCTCGGGCATAACAGGCAACAGGATCAGCAATCATGAATTCTACTGCAGGGCGATCGAGCTGTTCAACAGGATGCTGTCTTCCCAGACAGAGGACGGCATTGCCTGCAGGGTGGACCTCAGGCTGAGGCCCCAGGGGCAGAAGGGTGATATTGCGCTGCCGCTTAAGGCATACAGGACGTATTATGAATCATGGGGCCGTACATGGGAGAGGATGGCGCTGATAAGGGCCCGCCCCGTGGCCGGTGACCCCGGCCTCGGGAAGGCGTTTCTTGAAACCATTGAACACTTTGTCTGGAAAAAGACGGTGGATTACCCGGAGATAGAAGAAATCCGGGGACTGAAGAAAAAGATAGACTCCACGCTCACCCTCGATGATATCAAGCGGGGTTACGGCGGCATCAGGGAGGCAGAGTTTTTCATCCAGACATTCCAGTTGCTCTATGCCGCAGGTAACAGTTCGCTGAAGACCCACAGGATACTCGATGCAGTCGAGGCCCTTAAACGGATGAACATCGTTCCGGCGAATGACCTCGCGATACTCCAAGAGAACTATCTCCATCTCAGGCGCATTGAGCACCTCCTACAGATGAAGGAAGACCTCCAGACACATACCCTCCCCTCATCCGCGGCAGAGATGAGATGCCTTGCAAAATCCATGGGCTTCCCCTCGGAAACCGATTTCCTTGAGGACCTGCGCCTCAGGAGGATGCAGGTCAAGAACATGTACAACTCCCTGCTCGGCACCCGCGAGGATGTCCATGCCGAGGCACTGAACCTGCTCGAGGGCGAGTTGAGCGACAGGGAGATCAGGGGTTACCTTTCATTCAGAAAGGTGGGCGATCCCGGTAAATGCGCAGCGCATCTGAGGGGCATAAGAGAGCATGCCGGGGCATTCCGGACCACGCAGGAACGGTCCATAACAAGGAGGGTGCTCCCCGGGCTCCTTGAGAATGCACTGAGTGCGGAAAGCCCTGACAGGGCACTGGCAGGGCTTGAGAGCCTTTTAACGACCTACCATATCAAGACCGTGCATCTTACGGCCCTTATGGAGCAGAAGGAGCTGATGGAGGGTATCATAAAGATGTTCTCGCTGAGCCCCTACCTGAGCAGGATATTCCTCAGCAGCCAGTACTATCTCGACATGCTGATAGAGGAATGGAGCATCCTGAAGAGCCTCGGGGAGATTGAAGGAAAACTGCAGAGGAGCGTCCACTCAGGCGATGGCTTCAACTCAGAGCTTGCCCGGTACAGGAGGTGCGAGGAGGTACGCCTCGGGATATTATTCCTCCTTGACATCCTGAAGACGGAAGACCTCTTCACCGCCCTGTCACACGTTGCAGAGGCGATTATCAGGGCGATCGTCAACAGGAACCGGTGCAGCGGCCTGTCTGTGATAGCCCTCGGGAAACTCGGCGGAATGGAGATGACCTTCGGGTCCGACATTGACATGGTCTTTGTTTCCGAGACCCCTGAGGCCATGACGGTCGCCGAGAAAATAATGAGGGAGCTTACATCATATACGGATATGGGCCTGCTCTACAGCGTGGATACGAGATTAAGACCGGACGGGTCAAAGGGCATACTCGTCAAAAACATGGAGGGATACAGAAGCTACTATCTTAAAAGCGCCCGGGACTGGGAGATACAGGCCCTGCTCAAGGCAAGGCCTGTTGCCGGAAACACTGAACTCGGCGGGGACTTTATCGATATGACAAAGGACGTGATCCTGCAGCGGGGAGGTGATGTAAAAAGGGATGATATCGCCGCAGTGCGGGACAGGATAATAAGGGAGCTTTCGCATGAGTCGGAGGGCATGGACATAAAACTCGGACCGGGCGGCATAGAAGAGATAGAATTCCATGTCCAGTTCCTGCAGCTTCACCATGCCCGCGCACACCCCGGCATACTTGCCCGGAACACCCTGGAGGCGGTCAGGAAACTCGCGGAGGAAAAACTGCTTGACCCTCCTGCTGAAGGCATACTTCACAATGCATATGAATATCTCAGAAAACTGGAGACATTCCTGAGGCTGAACGAGGAGCAGGTGATTACCGCGCAGTCGGATGTTGCAGGCCTGTCGGCCCGGTTCATGGGTCACAGGGACAGGGAGGAGTTCCTGGGGCACCTGCAGGCCCTCAGGCGCGATGTCCTATCGGTCACCGGCGCAAAAGGATAAGTTTGTTATATAATTACTGTTTGACTTCATGATAATTCACAGGTCGATATTAAAAGAACTTTCCCGCAATTTTATTGTGATCATCTTATCACTGTCGGTGCTTCTCTTCATGGAGAAGTTTCTGCGGCTGTCAAGGCTCTTGATGGGCAAGGGAGCGGATTTCACGGACATAGTCAAGGTCTTCTGGTACCTGCAGCCGTCGATCCTGCTGCTTTCCGTTCCCATGGCCATCCTCATAGCCGCATTTCTTACATACGGAAGAATGGCCGCAGACAGCGAGATAGTGGTTCTGAAGGGAAGCGGCATGAGTTTTCCGTCCATATCCCGGCCCGCGATAACACTCTCGGCGGCGTGTTTTTTCATTCTCCTGTTCATGAGCCTTTACCTGCTGCCCCGCAGCATGCAGTCTTTCAAACACACCCTCCAGGAGGCCATCCTGAAAAAGGCCTCCATGACCTTTGAGGAAGGCACATTCTCCGATGTATTCAAGGGTTCGGTTATATTCGTCAAGGAGATACCATCGGATAATGTATTCAGGGGGATATTCGTCTACAGGGATGCGGAGAGCGCCGGGGATGAACCTGCCGTAATAGTGGCGAGGAACGGGACCATAGTTTCAAATCCTCAGGAGGGATTGATAAAGCTGACGATGTATGACGGCCTGATTCATACATTCAAAGACAATACGTCTTCGGAGATAACCTTTTCCGAATATGACTTCGTGCTCTCCACAGGCATGGAATCCACGGGCAAGACAAAGGCCGATGAAGTCAAGACAACCGATCTGTGGAAGGGCCGCAAGGGCGTGCTCTTATGGGATATTGAGCTGAACAGGAGATTCGCCCTCCCGTTTGCATGCCTGATCTTCGGCATCCTGGCCCCTGCGCTGGCCAACAAGGTCGGAAAGATAGGGCGTCTCGGCGGGTTTTCTTTAAGTGTGGCCCTGCTTATTCTTTACTACATACTCCTTATCATGGGGGAAACCTTTGCAAAGTCGGGCAGGCTTTCCCCCTTCCTGGGAGAATGGCTTCCGAATATGTTTTTCGGTATTGTTGCAGGCGTGTTCTTCTACATCGCCTGCAAAGACAGACCCATAGGGAGATTTTAGATAAAAGACCATGAAAATTCTGAGGAGATATTTTTTTAAAGAATTCTTCAGGTATTTCATTATCATAGTCGCAGGTTTTACCGCGGTCTCCACAACCGTGGAGTTTTTTGACAAGGCCGGTGAATTCTATGCCAAAAACCCGCCCCTGTACCTGATCATCGAGTACCTCATTCTGCAGACTCCACAGGTGATTCTGTACTCCCTGCCTTTTGCCTCGCTGTTTTCCATTCTCATCACCATAGGGATAGCCTCAAGGTGGAGGGAGACAATAATCATCAGGGCATCGGGCGCCAGTGTGAGAAGGCTGTTTTCGGGTTTTCTCGCCATAGGAATCATTATCACGGCGACGGCTTTGTTTCTGGGAGAGACCGTGGTTCCGGCCGCGACAAGAAAGGCGGCATGGGTCAGAAAGGTGGAGATACTCAGGGAATCGCCCAAGATCATTCACAGCCGGCGGGCCCTGTGGCTGAAGGGCATCGACGGCAGCCTCATCCGCATTGACGGTTTTATAGAAAATGAAAACAGGATATTAAAGACGAGCATCTTCACCTTTGACCAGTCTTTCGGGCTGGAGAGGAGAATAGAGGCGGATGAGGGGATATGGTCTGACAAAAGGTGGGAGCTCAGGAACGTCACGGTCTTTGACTTCAGGAAAAAGACAACCGAAAAATATAAAACCCTTATCTACACCTCACTGGAAGAGCCGAAGATTTTCAGGGAAGAAATGAAAAAACCGGAAGAAATGAACTTCATTGAACTCAGGGCGTACTATACGAGGCTTGAAAAGGCCGGATTCAAAAATCTCAAGTACATTGTGCGCCTTTATGAAAAGTTGGCCTACCCCACGATAAGTTTCATCATGATCCTCCTCGGCATACCGCTTGCACTGAACACGAGGTGGGGAGGAGGCATCAGGGCCGCGGGACTGGGTGTGATCATCGCGGTTTGCTACTGGCTTGTGTACTCTGTAAGCATATCTCTCGGCAATGCGGGCAGCCTGCCGCCCTGGCTTGCCCCGTGGATCGCCCCTTTTGTCTTCTGCATCGCCGGAGCCTTCCTGTATTTCCGAATCGAGGAATAATCTCTGGAAGGTAACCCCTCCCAACCTCCCCTTATCTTAAGGGGAGGAGTTTAAATCTCCTCTTCAGGGGAAGAGTGGCCGGGGGAGTGGAAACAGGATTTCGCTCAGAACTCAGAACTCAGAACTCCCTTACCGGTTTACGCAAAAAGAAAATCCGCACCCCCTATCACAGGGGATGCGGATTTATGGGATGTGTGAAGTTTTAAATCGTCAGCTTAAAAAACAGCAACGCTCCAGGGAGAACCCGCATAGTTGCTGTCTGTGGAAGGAGCCAGTTTCACTGTTCCCGTGATCTTGTTGCTTGCTGTATCGATTATTGCGAGAGAGACATCCGCATGGTTGACCACATAAAGCTTCTTGCTTCCGGAATCGACTGCTATGCCGATCGGCTCCTTGCCCACCTTTATGGTGTTCACCACCTTGTTGCTTGAGGTATCAATGACGGAAACGCTGTCGCCGAACCTGTTGGTGACATACAACCTCTTGTTTGCGGCATCAACAGCCAGGTCCCACGGCTTGGTGCCGACTTTTACGGTCGCCACCACTTTATTGCTTGCGGCATCAATAACAGAAACGGTACCATCGATGTGATTGACCACGTACACCCTCTTGGCGTCCGGATCAACAGCAATATTAACCGGTACGGCTCCCACCTTGATTGTGTCTGTAACCTTCAGTACCTTGCCGGGTGTAATATCAACGACCGAGACCGTGCCGTCGTTTACATTGCTCACGAACAGCTTCATGCCGACTATACCCACACCAAACGGTCCGGCACCGACCTTAACCGTTCCCTTCACGGTGTTTTTTGCCGTGTCGATTACAGTGACAACCTGGGTCGGGTCTTCGGCACTGGTTACAAATGCCCGCTTGGTGGAACTGTCCACTGCCACATTCATGGGGGCGACGCCTACCTTTACCTTGGCCACTTCGGAATTGCTCTTCAGGTCGATGACAGAGAGGGTGCTGTCCCCCTTGCTTGAGTTGGTAATATATGCCCTGCCGCTGTCACGGTCAATGGCTATGCCCGCAGGCCATACACCAACCCTCACGGTCATCACAACCTTGTTGCTTGAAGTATCAATGGCTGAAACGGTGTTGTTGCCGGCATTTGTCACGTACACCTTTTTGGATGAGGCATTCGCATCATATCCGGAGAATGCCAGCATTGCAAAGACCACGGCGAATACTGCAAAGAATTTCACGTTCATGAATTTGCTCATTTTTCCCTCCTCTTGTTTTTTAAAGGATTATTATTAAGTACCCCCCTCTGCCTAAAGGGGGAAGGTTTCCGTCCGCTCTTAAATGCCGTATCAACAATATAGCATAAAATACCGCCGGCGGGGCAGACTCCTCTGCCCGTTTATGCAACATTAAGGTAACCCTTCTCTTCTAACGTAAAGGAATCAGGTAATTAAACAGCGTAAATACAAAAACAGTAATGCTAATATAACCATTCATATTAAAAAAGGCAATATTAAGTTTGCTCAGGTCAGAAGGTTTTATAAGGGTGTGTTCATACAGCATGAGTCCTGCCGCTATCAGGACACCCAGGAAATAAATGGCCGACAGGTCGAAAATACGCAGTATGCTCAGAAGCAGGGCTATCGTGATGATATGGAACAACCTTGCTATCCAGAGTGACGGCCTTATGCCGAAGACCTTCGGGATGGAATAAATCCCCTGTTTCCTGTCGAATTCCATATCCTGCAGGCCGTAAAGCACATCAAAGCCTGCAACCCAGAACATCACCGCCAGGCACAGGGGCAGTATCTCTATGTCAAATGTCCCCCTTATCGCGATCCACGCCCCCAGCGGAGCGAGTGAAAGCGCGATTCCGAGCACTATGTGGCACAGCCACGTAAATCTCTTGGTGTAGGAGTAGACGAGCAGCACGAGTATGAACAGCGGAGAGAGCCTGAAACAGAGGGGATTCAGTTTATAGGCCGCCAGCACCAGAAATGCAAAGGCGATAACAGTAAAGAACAGCGCTTCGTGTGTTTTTATAACCCCTTTGGGAAGCTCCCTGTTCCTGGTCCTTGGATTGAGCGCATCGATCTTCCTGTCGATTATCCTGTTCATTCCCATTGCGCCCGAGCGCCCTCCGACCATTGCAACGGTTATCCAGAATATCTGGTAAAACGTCGGTATCCCCTCCGCTGCGATAAGGGCAGCCGTAAATGCAAAGGGAAGGGCGAAAACAGAGTGAGAAAACTTTATAAGCCTGAGATAGTCTGCTAATTTCCGGAATAACGACATAGCTTAATATTTTAATTTTACACGATATGAAAAGGCAACAGGTTTGAAATTTTTCCGCACTCAATGTTAATCTTAATGCTGCATAACCATGGCGGAAATAATCCCATTCAAAGGCATTCTGTACAATCCCGAAAAGGTGGATGCGTCATCCACCATGGCGCCTCCTTACGACATAGTTACGCACGACCTCAAGGACGTGCTTTACAACAGGAGTCCCCACAACATTATCCGCATTGACTTCGGCAGGGACATGGACGGGGACAACGAACATGAGAACCGCTACACAAGGGCCGCGGCATACCTCTCGGACTGGCTCCGGCAGGGTGTCCTGATAAGCGACACCGAGCCGGCGTTTTACTGTTACGAGATAACCTACGAGATAAGCGGACGGACAAAAAAGACGAGGGGATTTCTCGGCGCGGTAAGGATTGAAGAGCCTGAAACCGGCAGGATTCATCCCCACGAGATGACCTATTCAAAGCCCAAGTCGGACAGGCTGAATATCCTGCGTTACTGCAAGGCAAACACCAGCCCTATTTTCTCCCTCTACAGCAGCAGTGAGAGGCTTGCCTCATCCATCCTTGAAGAGACGGTACGGGATAAGCCCTTTATTGAGGCATCCAACGGCGACGGCTTCATCCACCGCCTCTGGCGGATCAGCGACCCCTCTTCAATCGAGACGATAAAAAGGGAGATCTCCGACAAGGACATCTTCATAGCAGACGGCCACCACCGCTATGAGACGGCGTTTTCATTCATGAAAGAGATGGAGGCCAGGGGTCTGAGCAGGACGGGGCGGGAGCCTTTCAATTATGTGCTCATGTTTCTTTCCAACATGGAGGATGACGGGCTGACCCTGCTGCCCACGCACCGGATTGTGGAGATAGACTCTGATATCAACCCGAGAGAGACCCTCGGGAGATATTTCGATGTTCAGAGAATAAGCGCGGATGGAACATCCGAAGAGCGGATAAGGCGGCGGATGTTTGAAATAATGCAGGACAACACCCACTCATTCGGGATGTTTCTCACCAATGCGGACACATACTACACCCTCCTTCTCAAATCCCCGGATATAATAGATGTGGATCTGCCCGAATGCCTGAAAGATCTCGACGTATCCGTGCTGCACAAATTCATATTCGAAAAACTGCTGAGGGTCAACCATTATGAATATGAAATGGACCCTGACATTGCGGTGGAAAGGGCCAAAAAGGGTTCATTTGAGGCCGTCTTTTTTCTCAACCCCACGAGGATTCATGATGTCAGGAAAGTAGCGCTTGCCGGACACAGGATGCCCCCCAAGTCCACATACTTCTATCCGAAACTCCTGACCGGGATGGTTATTTACAGGTTTTAGCCTGCGCAAAACCCCGGTGGGATTCTCCTGCCGGTTTATGCAACATTTGCGATGCTTTTGACAGGAGCATCACAGCCTCATATAATATACCCTGATGTTACATAAACGCGGCAAGGGAGGCTGCCGTAAAACCCTTATAACTTTTACGGCAGCCTCCCTTGCCCGCTGGCGATGTTTTTATGCCACTGTAAGGTAATCCCGCCCCTGTGATATAGTAAGGAGGAGGAAATAATGAAAGAATACTCTCCATTTACTCCTGGAGTACCCGTCCCCATAGAATTCTTCACAGGACGCACACCGGAACTCACGAGAATTTTCGACACAGTGGGCAAATCTGTAGCCAGCCAATCCCTCGAACGCATTTTCGTGATAGGCGAAAGAGGAATCGGAAAAAGTTCGCTGTGCAGAATGGCGCTGGCGGTTTCCGAGGAACGACATGATGTGTTGGGGCTTCATGTCTACCTTGGAGGAGTCTCTTCATTAGAGGAAATGGTCAGAAGGATTTTCGAGAGACTATTGCAGAAAAGTCGGGACAAAAAATGGTTTGAGGCTGTCAAGTCCTTCCTGGGCAATCACATAAGACAGGTCGGCATCTTTGGTTTTTCCCTGGAATTTACAGCTTCATCAAATGAGTTGAAGCAATCCGTAAGTGACTTCCCCTACGTTCTCAGAAACCTGCTGAAAAACCTGGAGGATGAAAAAAAGGGGCTGATCATTGTTCTGGATGACCTCAACGGTCTTGCCGGATTTCCGGCATTTGCAAACTGGTTGAAAAGCTTTGTAGATGAAGTGGCAACGTCCCAGGAGCCCCTTCCTCTGCTTTTGATCCTTTCAGGGCTGCCCGAGAGACGCCGGCAATTAATCAACAATCAGCCTTCCTTAGACAGGGTGTTTGACCTTGTCCATGTTAAGCGTTTCAAAGAACCCGAGGTGAAAGAGTTTTTTGAAAAGGCTTTTTCAAAAGTCGGTGTGGAAGTCAAAAAGGGGGCAATGGAATTATTGTGCCGTTTTTCCGGTGGGCATCCGGTCTTCATGCATGAAATCGGAGATGCGGTATTTAAGACAGACGAAGACAATACTATTGATAAAAATGATGCATTGCAGGGGGTGGTACGGGCTGCGGAAGCAATCGGTGCAAAATACATCGAACCCAAAGTATTGGCTACCATCCGCAGTGAAAAGTACATGCGCATTCTCAGCAAAATTGTTAAAGATCCATTTGAGCATCGGTTTTCCAAGAAGGATATATCAAAGAGAATTTCCGGGGACGAATCAAGGGTTCTCAACAATTTCCTGCAAAAAATGAAGAACCTGGGTGTTATCGCCCAGCCTTTGGGAACGCAGCGGGGGGAATATGAATTCACCAGTGAACTCTATGCACTTTTCTTCTGGTTACAGGCAGCCTCACCGGGCAGGAAAAGCTGACGATCCGCGGTCATGATAAACTTCAATGTTGCAGGAGAGTTGTGGGTTGCGGGTTCAAAGTTTTGAGTTCTGAGTTTTGATGTAGGTTAATGGATATCTCTCAGGATTTTCTAAAATATCTGTGGATAAATCCACATCTAAATCCGGCCAGTATAAGTGATGACCATGGATTAATTTAACATTAGTTATGGATGCTATAGTGGCGTCTTTAAACCAGGGATATTCTTTGTAGGGAAGGAAATATTCTTTATCTTTCAAAAGAATCCAGAATCCATGCTCTGAAATATTAGTTATTTCCGGTTTTGAAATGTTTTTTGTCATGTATATGAATTCTGTTTTCTTCTTTAGAAAAAAAATGGAATCTATATTTCCCTGCTTTAAATACTGTCGGACTCAATTTATTTTGCTCCTCAGAAATTATATCACAATTTTACAGACTTTTATAAATATTAACGGTCAAAATCAGCACGACATGGATCTGGAAATCTCTCCTTATTGACGAAGTGAAGCATTTCGAGTCATTTTTCAGGGCCAAGGAACTCTCTGTACCATTCAGGTTTACCGCCTCAAGTAGAATAGATGAACTTGCGACATTTTGCGACACAACTTGCTGACAGGCTTACGACAAAACTTTTGACAGTTCTCTCATCGGCCCTGATATTTGATGTGTTGTGCATTTATTATCGACAAAGCTGTTTGTCAATCACTTTTGGGGTAAAAGTGATTGACAAATGCTTTTGTTGTGAACAAGTGACTGACAAAGCAGTCAGTCGTGTCACAGGAGGCATGGTCATCTGATGCCCGGGGGAGCTACAAGAACACGCAGGCCGGAGCTGCCGCATGACATGCTTCCAGCCCATGATTCAGAACATAGTCCGAACTTCTTTGATGAGTATGTTCTGCTGATCGAGCACTCCCGAAAGGATATCGTCGAGAAACTGAAAGAACTGAAAGAGTTGATTGCATCACGTTCATTGAAAAATTTCGAATTCCACGCACTTCATTCTATTGCTTTTAATCGTCACCTGTACGAACCGCTTCTCTATGCCAAAAGCAGCCTGATAGAAATAAAACCTGTTGTCCTGGAGAACGAAACAGAGAGAGACTTTGTGCTTGATTTAAGAGCGGTTATAGGTAATAATGGAGGTGTCCTGAACGGAAAGGAGATGTATCTCCTGCGGAACATGAGCCGCGGCAAGGGTATCGGTTTTTTCGAGGCCGGGAATTTCTATCCTGACTTCATACTCTGGATTCTGAATGGCAGGAGACAATATATCAACTTCATCGACCCGAAGGGCTTAAGGAATCTTGAAGGTCCGGATGATCCGAAGATTCGCTTTTACAGGACCATAAAGGAACTTGAACAGCAGCTCGGGGACCCTGATGTGACGCTGAAGTCTTTTATCATTTCCGGCAGCCGGTTACGGGATATTGCGTGGTGGAACGGTGGAATGACAAAGGACCAATTCGAAGAACGGCACGTCTTCTTTCAGCAGGAAGACAAAGATACATACATTGCGAAGCTGTTCGCAAGGGCGTTGGGGCAGAAAACAAGTCTGTGAAGGTTGGCATGACGCGGAGGAAGAAGTCTTCAACTGTAAAAACTTAATGTGCGAGACGTAAGTCTGGATAAAGTTCACTAATCGCTATGGTTATCTTACCCAGAATTTGGCCAATGAACTGGACGTAAGTTACGATAAGATTATCGGCTAATGGTAACTAATGATAGGAGATGCAGGTAGATGGTTGATTCGCTGAGAAACGGAGATGTGGAGATGCTGAGACGCGGTGCAATAAGATTCGCCTATCTCACATATTCCCCAGTTCGCCCTTTCTCCGCTTCCCAGAAAGGGTGGTACGACCAGGCTTTGACCAGAACAGGGGAAGGCGAATAATGAAAGTTATCAAATTCACTGGGGAGAATAAAAAAATCGGGTTACTTTCACGTAATGGTACCACGGGGCCTGAAACTGAGCTTGTGAATTCTTTTGTCAAGTATGTTCCTCAGTGTTTTCGATGGAAAAAGGGGGCAGTAGCAATTTTCTATGAACCTCGAATAGAGACAGGTTTTCCTGACCTTGTTATTGTTCAATATTTGCCAGAGGTCTATTACAATTGGGTTGCTGCCCGGAATCTTTTAAAACCTATAGACCTGAAAGTCTTGCATTATCTTTCTTGTGCTCGGGGAGCTGATGCAGATGCTCTAACAGCTACTTTAGGAATTGCTGCTAA
>JAADFS010000308.1 GCA_013152795.1 Deferribacteres bacterium | reverse complement strand
GATCATTTCTCAAGGAGATTTAGCAGGCATAGTATTGAGGTCAGGCTTTAACAGGGGAACCAATCGGTTTACAGTCTCAGTAATGACGCAAAGGACCTATGACATATTGAGGGTAAGATGGTGGGCAATAGGGGCAACAACAGAATTAGAGCCACTTGAGATTGAAAAGCCAGGAGTTGATTCTGGATATCTAATATCAAAGATAGCACTGAATCCGGGTATTACGATGAAGACATTGATAAAGGAAACTGGATTGAGATCTGAGGAGATTTCAGAGGAGATAGAGAAACTAATTGAGACAGGCAACATTAAAGTCAGCGGTACGGGGCTTAACAGGAAGTTCAAAATAGTAACAACAGGGTAATTTACCTTGAATGTTGCATAAACAGGCAGGAGGACCTGCCCGCAGGCGATATTTTTATTCCACTGTAAGGTTTAGTAAAAACAGTTCTATCGTGAGGTGATAAAATGATTGAAAGAGCAATCAGCAGAAAACCTCAGAGTAGAGAAAAGGTTTCATCTCCCAAAATAAAAAGGGCTGATTCAAACCCTGCCCATATCCTGCACCTACATCAAACCCTTGGCAACAGGGCGGTACAGAGGCTGTTTGCCTCCGGCGTCATTCAGCCGAAATTAAAGATCGGCAGGTCCGGGGATATTTATGAGCAGGAGGCAGACAGGGTGGCGGAGCAGGTGATGAGCATGCCTGAGCCGGCTATTCAGCCCACATGAGCAGGGAGTAGTCCCTCGTGCAGGGAAGAGGAGTCTGTACAGGCAAAACCCCTGTCCCTTCAGATAACCCCTCTGGTACAGAGGCAGGCAGAAGAGGACGAAGAAGAACTCCAGACAAAGACATTCCCTCCGGTTCAAAGGCAGACGGATGTGGAAGAAGAGGATGAGGAACCTGTCCAGGTAAAAGCTCTCTCCGGCAGCGCCCCCACTGTGGACCTGCAGACCCGGCTCAACAGTCTCCGGGGCAGTGGCCAGCCCCTGCCTGATACTGACAGGAGTTTCATGGAGAGGAGGTTCGGAGCTGATTTCAGCGGTGTGAGGGTGCATACGGACAGCAATGCAGTACAGATGAACAGGCAGTTGAATGCCCAGGCATTTACGCATGGAAGGGATATATATTTCGGAGCGGGGAGATACAGTCCTGGTACATCATCAGGCAGGAGACTTCTGGCTCATGAGTTGACGCATGTGGTGCAGCAAGGAAGGCAAGTCGGTATTGCAAATCGAGTTACTAAGCATAGCCAATTCGCAACTCGTCCAGATATCTCACTTAAAAGTCCTATTATTATCCAGCATAAACGTGGTGGTAAAGGTTTCTTTGATTATTTTAAATCATGTATGGATTCTTTGGGTTTGCCAACACCCAGCAGTCTATTCTCAACAATTACTACTGCAACAGCGACTATCTCCGCTATAAATGCTGCTGTTACTAAATTCGGCACCTCAGTTACAATTGGAGAACTGATTGGGGCGGGTGTTCTTAGCGAAAAATTAATAGCCGTTGGTGGTCTTACGGCTTCCTTTTATTTAGGTGCTTGCATTGGTTGTCTGGCTACTGCAACTGGTGAGTATTTATCAGGGGGGTATGGTCTTGGAGACGTACTTTTTGATATTTTAGGACCTAAGCCCGGACTGTGGATCGCTGATGTGTTTGGAATATGAGAGTGATAGAAATCTGAAATTATTAAAGATGCATATACCTTATCATGACTCGGATCATGTATTGAACATAGCCTATAATATATTTGGTAGGGGGGCTGCTGGAAGATATAGAGATTAAGATGGGATGACGCAGTATTTCTGAATGCATTGGGAGCAGGTCATCATATTGCCCAGTGAACTACGGATAGATATAGGGATAAAAGAGTCTGAAATCAGTGTGGGCAACAGCCCGTTGCCACTTGATTGAAAAAGAGAAAACCAAAGCTTTTTAGGCATTTCAAACTTAAAAGGAAATTAAATGCTCGCAAGAGCAAAAATAACAGCAAAAACACCTGAGTCAAAAAGAGAGAATTCGATATCTCGAATACGAAAGACTGACTTCTCTCAACCTCTAAGTTCACCCATTGACCACATCCTTCACCTTCAGGGAACCCTTGGCAATCAGGCAGTGCAGGGGATGTTTAAATCAGGGATTATCCTGGCAAAGCCCAGAATAGGCAGGCCCGGGGATATTTATGAGCAGGAAGCAAACAGGGTGGCGGAGCAGGTAATGAGCATGCCTGAGCCTGCGATTCAGCCCACATGAGCAGGGAGTAGTCCCTCGTGCAGGGAAGGGGAGTCTGTACAGGCAAAGCCCCTGTCCCTTCAGATAACCCCTCTGGTACAGAGACAGACAGACGTGGAGAAAGAGGAACGCGTCCAAGCAAAAGATGTCTCCGGCAGCACCCCCACTGTAGACCTGCAGACCCGGCTCAACACTCTCCGGGGCAGTGGTCAGCCCCTGCCGGAGACTGACAAGGGTTTCATGGAGAGGAGGTTCGGAGCTGACTTCAGTAGTGTGAGGGTGCATACGGACAGCAATGCAGTACAGATGAACAGGCAGTTGAATGCACAGGCATTTACATATGGAAAGGACATATATTTTGGAGCGGGAAGATATAGTCCTGGGACAGCATCAGGCAGGAGACTTCTGGCTCATGAGCTGACTCATGTGGTGCAGCAGAAATATGGTACTTTAGCTTCACAGATAAATTCGTATCCGTTTGGGGCTTTAACCGAATGGACTATTATAAAGTATAAATATAAACAAGAAATCTCTTTTGAACTTGCAGATGCTCCATATCCATCTGAGGAAGAATTAAAGAAACTCAACATGCCACTACCGCAAGCACGGGTATATTTATGGCTTAAAACATATAAAAATGAAATTATCGATGCCGAGACAAAATTTCGTGTTGACCGTCGCGCTATCGCCGGAGCTATTGCGTGGGAGGCCCTGGAGAATGTAACGCCTTTAAGCTTACGGGCTGTAGGTCTAGGTAAAGTTCATTACTGGGATTGGTATGGCCCTTTTTTCGGACCGAAAAAAACGGTTGCAGAACAAGTTGAGGAGTCAGGCTATCTTCCACATTTAACCGAAAAAAAACGCAAAGAGATTCTCAAGACTCCTTCAGGCTCAATTGAATATATTGGTGCAATAATGTCCGCTTTTGCTGATGAAGCAGAAAAACCGCATGATAGTGGCTGGAAAGGAGAAAATATTCGTTTAAGACCTGAAATACTTACCAATGCCTATCAATCTGAAGATATAGATTCATGGGCAGAACATTTAGATTCCAAAAAACCTGGAGATGAATTGAAGCCGGGTACCCCAATGGCCCTTTGGGTTCAAGCTAATATAGTTTTTCTTGAAAAAGCAGTGGGAAAACCAAATGTCCCACTTTTAATACTATCTCGTAAGGAATTTGAAATATGGGAAGAAATCGAGGAAGAAGTCTCCCCATTAAGATTTGAATTAAAAGATGTGGATAATTTGCTCCATTTATGAGACCGTTAAATATAACAGTGATGGGATATTGGAAATGTGTCCTCATTGCAAGAGGCAACTGAAGAAAGGCCGTCTTTAGTGATGGTTAACCGTGTCCGTTTCTGTCTTTGTCTTGTACGCTCACGGACAACGAACACGACCCACGGGCAGTTGATATGCTGTGCAGGATATTCACTAACGGTATCGCGGTAAAGCTTTCCCGGCAGGCCATCCCGCCCGTCGGCGCTATTTTTATGCCGCAGTGAGGTTATTGACAATTATATGGAGGGCATATCATGGCGATTTATAAGATGGGTTCAAAAGGCGCTGAGGTAAAAAAGATTCAGAAGAGACTCAGAAGCGAGGGTCTTTACAAGGGACCCATTGACGGCGATTTCGGCGGAGGTACGGAGAGCGCAGTCAAGAGATTCCAGAAAGCCCATGGACTCAAAGCCGATGGGATTGTCGGGCCGGTAACATGGAAGGCTTTGTTCAAACAGGAGATATCTGAACCTTCCATTGTAGATAAACCCCTTGATTATAAATGTCTTGCCCTTACGGCCTCATTTGAGACCGGCAGGGGCATCCCTGAATGTTTTGCAGGCTTAAGTGGCGACTTTGACGGCCAGGGGATAAGTTTCGGAGTACTTCAGTGGAATTTCGGGCAGAATTCGCTGCAGCCCCTACTCATGGATATGATTAATGAACACCCTGAGGTCATGAAAGATATCTTCCACACAAACTATAATGTATTACTCAGGGCATTGAATTCTGATAAACACGGCCTGATGGCGTTTGCAAGGTCAATCCAGCATCCTGTGAGGCATTATATCTATGAACCATGGAGGGGGATGTTCAAGTCTCTTGGAAGGACAGGCGAATTTCAAAAGATTCAGGTCAGGCATGCAGGCAGGTTATACCAGTCTGCAATAAGATTGTGCCTGGAGTACGGACTGTGGTCCGAACGTGCCGTCGCCCTGATGTTTGACATCAAGGTACAGAATGGTAGCATCCAGAGGCGCGTGAAGGCCCGGATACTGGAGGATATTGAGAATCTGCCCGAGGGGCTGTCAAAAAGGCAATTAGAAATCCGGAAGATGAGGATAGTGGCAAACAGACGCGCAGAGGCGGCAAACAGGCGCTGGGTAGAGGATGTACGGGCAAGGAAGCTATGCTGTGCAGATGGCAAGGGCGTTGTCCACGGCATTAATTATGATATTGAAAGACAGTTTGGCATAAGGCTTGCAGAATGTTAGTCAACCTTAATGTTGCATAAACGCGGGCACTCTTACTATTATTTAGTATGGAACTCGAACTCGATCCTGCTCTTCTTAGAAGCATGAAAAACCTCCGGCTTGCTGATCCGGGAAGCGTAGTCAGGGAAGCCGTCGCCCTTTTCCTCTTCCAGAAAAAACTTGTATCGGCTGGAAAGGCGGCGAGCCTTGCAGACATGAGCCTCGCCGGTTTTATGGACCTTCTGGACTCTGTAAAGGTGCCGCAGGCAGAGTATACACCCGAGGACCTCTCAATGGATCTCAAAACACTCCGCAGCCTGAAAAGGAAAAGGGGTAAAAAGTGATCATCGTCTCCAGTGCAGCTCCCCTTATAAACATCTCCAGACTCAAACTCTTCCAGCGCCTGCCTTTGCTGTATAAAAAGATTATCATTCCGGAGGCCGTATTTGAGGAGGTTGTTGTCAACGGAAAAAGAGGGGCGGGTGCTTCCAATATATTAAAGGCTGTAAAAAAGGGCTGGATGCTGCAGGAGCGTGTCAATAGTCCTCTTGCACTATCCGCCCTTTCCGAAACCTTCTGCAATGGCGAGGCGGAAGCCATTGTCCTTGCATCGGAGGTTTCAGCAGATGCAATATTACTTGACGACAATAAGGCAAGAAGAGTGGCAGGCTCAATGAAGCTCAGCGTCACGGGCACCATAGGATTTTTAATAGACCTTAAACAGATGGATATCATTCCAAAAATCAAGCCGTATCTCGAGGCCGCCGTAAAGCTCGGATTTGGAATAACCCCTGAGTTATTCAACAAAATTCTCCTTAAAACCGGAGAATAAGGCCCGTATAACCCTTAATGTTGCATAAACGCGGCAAGGGAGTCTGCCGTAAAACCGCCGGCCTCCCCTGCCCGCAGGCGATGTTTTATGCAACTGCAAGTGGAGGTGTGAAGTATTGACAGACAGTGCAAAAGATACAACAGGGGTTGTCTTACTGAATCTCGGGGGGCCGGATTCCCTCCAGGCGGTCAGGCCGTTCCTTTATAACCTCTTTTCGGACAGGGACATCATCAGGCTCGGGCCCGCCTTTATCCAGAGGTATGTTGCATGGCTGATATCAAGGCTCCGCTCAAAAAAGACGGAAGAGATGTACAGGGCTATAGGGTCCAGGTCCCCGATACTTGATATTACAAGGGCCCAGGCCGCTGCGCTTGAGAAAGCGCTTAACGGTTCGCGCTTCAGGGTCTTCATCGGAATGCGCTACTGGCACCCATACATAAAAGACACCGTCCGCGCCGTTACCGGTGAAGGCATCAGGCATGTCATAGCCCTCAGCCTTTATCCGCATTATTCAAAGGCAACCACAGGCTCCACCATCAATGAATTCAGAAGACAGGTAAAGGGCACGGGACTCACCGTCAGGTACATCGACAGATGGTATGATTTCCCGCCTTATATAGAGGCCCTTGCGGAATTAATCGCCAAGGGCACAGCCGCCTTCAGGGACAATGATTTCCATATCATCTACAGCGCCCACGGCCTTCCCGAATCCCTTATCCGTTCAGGGGACCCTTATCTTGACCACATAAAGGGCACTGTCAGGGAAGTAAACAGGAGGCTCTCATCCGCCCCGTACAATATCGCGGATGTAAAATGGGACCTTTCATTTCAGAGCAGGGTCGGACCTGTCAAGTGGCTCCGGCCTTCCACGGAGGAGACCATTGAAAGGCTTGCCGGCAGCGGCTGTAAAAACCTGTTTGTTGTGCCGGTCAGTTTTGTATCCGACCATATCGAAACGCTCTATGAGATAGACATACTCTACAGGGCTATCGCAGGGAAATACGGCGCGCACCTTAAAAGATGCGAGGCACTGAATACATCGGAAAAGTTTATAAACGCCCTTAAAGAGCTCGTTATGCTCAATGCTGCATAAACGGCCAGGAGGTTGCGGGTTCTGAGTTCAAGGGTTTAAATTGAAGAATACAATATAAAGCTTCTCCGGCAGGCTCTCCCGCCCGCTGGCCGTGGATACGCCGGGCGGCGTTATTTGACGACAAGCTCAATATCAGGGATCCGTTCCCTGAAGGCTACTCTTATGCAGTCGCTTTCACACCCTGCACAGTGGCCGACGCACCGGATAACTACGCGGTTGCCCTTTACCTCGATCAGCTCCACGAAGCTGTCATGCGGCTCGATAAGCCAGTTCAAATCATTCAAAACGTCCGTGACCAGTTTTTCGATTCCGCTCATGGTTGAAATCCGGGGAAACACGCCACAGGTCCGGCGTGCGCCTAAACCGAACGCCTTATCCCGCCGGGATTCGGTGTCCTGCTCAGGGCCTGGTTCCTCAGCGCTTCCTCTATGGTATTAATAAGGTTGTCGATATCAAAGGGTTTCATAAGAAATGCAAATGCGCCCAGCCTGAAGGCTTCCTGTATCACATCAACAGGCGCATATGCAGTCATCAGTATGACTTCAATATCCGCGTATCTCGTTTTTATCTCCCTGAGGGCGCTTACGCCGTTTGCCTCGGGCATTTTGAAGTCAAGCAGGACAAGGTTGACTGAATAATCAGACAGGTGCTTGAGCGCCTCTTGCACGCCGACCGCTGTGGCAACGGCGTACCTGTCCCTTAACGTATACCTGAGAAACTCCAGCAGTTCCAGATGATCGTCTACAACAAGGATCCTCGCTGTCCCGGACATGATATTCCTCCCTTTTATGAATTGTTGTCTTCCGGCGCGGCGTTGACGCCCATGTCAAAAAAATATACAATGTATAGCATGCAGGGCAGGGGCTGCCGGCACCCCCGCCCTGATAAAGAAGCATCGGGCAATGCCCTGATGCTCCCGAGGTACAATGTGCTTTTCAACCGACATATCCAGCGACAATACGCGTGCGTATCCACGGCCTGCCTGCAGGTCTGAGGGCGGCTCTTTTCCGGACAATGCCCGGCCGGTAAACTGTCCGGCCCGCCTGCATTCATCCGACCCCCCGGCAAAGCGGAACTCAAGGTCAGAGAGAGGGAACCTGATAGGACGAGCCCACCCGATATTGTGTTGGATTGCCAATATCATTACTTTCAGCCTATCCCCTCTTTTTCCTGATGAAAGATTATCCGCGTATACAAGAATCATAAACAAACGGACAAATTATTGTCAAGTAAAATTTTAACCTTATGGCTACTCAGTTAAGTACAAGAATAAAAAAGGCAAGAACACGGGCGGGCATCACCCAGGGAGAGCTTGCCAGGATGCTCGGTATCACCTATCCCACCCTGAACAGGTATGAACGGGGCCACAGAACCCCGGATGCGGCACTGCTTAACCGTATGGCTAAAATACTGGAATGCGATCCCGGCTGGCTGCTTTCGGGCAAGGGTGAGGATGATGAACGGGCCCCTTCAGCGGCAAGGCCACTGACACGCACACCGGTCCTCAGGAAGGTTCCTGACAGATTCCCTGAGCGCGTTTCCGAGGAAATCACCGAATACATCAGCCTCCCGGACGTGCCCCGCGGGGCGTTTTCCCTCATAGTCAGGGGTGAGAGCATGTCCCCTGCAATCCGTGACAGCGATTATGTGATCTTCGTACCGCGCAGGGATATCGCGGATGGAGACTTAATCGTAGTGAACGACGAATGGGGGGAGTCGATAGTCAGAAGGTACCGTAAAAGGGGTTCAAAGGCCTTCCTGGTGAGCGAGAATCCCGAATATCCGGCAATCAAACTCAGCAGGCGCTGCAGGATTATGGGAAAGGTGATAGCCGTCTGGAGAAAAGTGAAAATCTGAAGATCAGGCCGTCCCGCCCGCCGGCGATATTTTATACCCCTGCAAGGTTAAGAAAACCGGATAGGTGCTATAATATTTCCGTACCACTTTGAAATTCACGGGAGGAATATATGATTCAGGGATTTGAAGATGCCGCTTCCTGCTGGAAGGCCATATTGTCGGATGTTTCGGCAAACCGCGGGCTGTTGTCTGTTATAGAGAGGTTTGCGAGGGAAAACACTGCGCCGGCAAAGGTCGTTTTCGGCACGTCCGGATGGCGGGGCGAGATCGGAACGGATTATACATTCAACAATGTAAGGGTAGTGACCGCTGCCGTTATCCGCATGTTCAGGGAGAATGACCCTGCGGTTATGAAGGCCATGGGGGTCTCCGGTTTTGACGAGATACGGGAAAGGGGCGTTATTGTAGGGCATGACAACCGCTTCCTCGGCCCTGAATTCGCAAAAGAAGTGATCGGCCTCCTTCAGAAAGAGGGGATAAAGACATGGTATGCAGGCGAGGCGACAACACCCGAGTTTTCGGCAGGCATTGAGATGCTGCATGCCGCATGCTCGATTAACCTGACGCCTTCCCACAACCCTGCAAACTACGGGGGCTTTAAGTTCAACCCCTCTGACGGCGGCCCTGCAGGGCCGGAGATCACAACGAGGATTCAGGAGACCGCCAATGAGATGATGAACGGCTCCCCTGTGCTCCGGCCGGTTCCACCGGCGCATATTGAAAGGTGCGACCTCACCGGGCTTTATATCAAGTACATAAACGAGCGAAAGACACTGGACATCGGAAAGATCCGCGATTTTATCGACAGGGAGGACTGCCTCATCTGTATCGATAATGTCCACGGCGCCACAAGGGGGCGTATCCAGAGGATAATCGGCGAAAGCAAAAAGCTGCGCTACCTGCGCACTGAAGACGATGTCCTGTTCGGCGGCGTGGCGCCGGAGCCTTCCGGGGAAAACATGAAACGCGTAACAGATGTCCTTGCAGGGAGCAATGCGGAATTCAGGCTCGGTGTTATCATGGACCCGGACGGCGACCGCATACGCTATGCCGACGCCCATATGCAGATACCCATGAATTATTTCGGTGCTATGGCCCTGCACTTTCTCCATGTCCACAAGGGATTCTCCGGCGTTGCGGTAAAGTCGGTCGGAACAAGCAACCTCGTCAACGCCATCGCCGCAAAGCTGGGGGTGCCTGTCAGGGAGACAAAGGTGGGATTTAAAAACTTCAGGCCGTACATGCTGAGGACGGCGAAGGAAAGGGCCATAGTGGTCTTCGAAGAGTCAGACGGCATATCCGCTTATAACCACACGCTTGAAAAGGATGCACTGTTCGGGCTCCTGCTCGCTGTGGAGATGATGGCCGTGACCGGCAAGAACCTGAGCGCTTACCTGAAGGACATTATGGATGAGTATGGATATTACTACCCCGACCGCTCCGGCATTGCAGTGGACCGCTCGCTCGCAGGGGAGAAGCTGGAGCAACGCCTCTCGGTTATCAGGGAGCGCTACAAAAAAGGGACGGTTCTCGACATAGGCGGGAGGCAGAGGGTTGTGAAAGACGTCATTACCGTGGACGGCACAAAGCTCGTGTTTGACGACGGTTCATGGCTCATGATAAGGCCCTCGGGCACCGAGCCCAAGGTGCGGTTTTATATCGAGGCCAGGACAGAGGATGAAAAACGGGCGGTGTTTGAGACGGCAGAGAAGATGACAGCCGATGCCATCGGAGCCGGTGTGGTATGATTTATGTAACGTTCTAATATTAAAAAAGATTGTATAATAATACTGACTTTTTCTGGAAGGTTTTGAATCAATATGCATGATATGAAGTATATACTGGAACGGACCGAGGGCAAGAAAAGGGATTACCAGAGGTATAATTTCACCCAGCAGGAAAACGACGCCTTAAAGACATTCTTTGATCTGGCGCAGGAATTCGACAGCATCGAGGACTTCTATAATTTATGCGTTGCAATCCCCAAGAGCTTTTTTAATCTTGAGGCATGTCTTTACGTCGTCGACCCCAAGACCAACAAGCTTGAGCTGATGGCAAAGACAGAGGACGGGAAATACGAATTGAAGACCCCGCCCCCGGACTTCATAAAACCGGCCGAGAAACCCTATTATACCGAAAGGGACAGCCTCGTACTGACCATCCGGGGCAAGGAGCCCCTGATTGAGAAACTGCCCTTTGAGGTCAAGGATGACGTCCTCGGCCTGCTTGAGATATACCCGGTCAAGGATATCGGCGAACATCGCGAGCTGTTTTTTCAGAAGTATGCAAACCGCATAGGCTTTAACATACACAACAGGTTTCTGGTCGAGAAGAATATCGAGCACCTGAATTTCATCCGCTCCCTCGTAGTGGACATTGAACACAACATCATAGTTCCCAACATGGTATACAAGCTCTTTCTCCGGGGGCTCAGGAGAAAGATAGAGAAGAACATAGAAATGGAAAAGGAGTTTTTCGAGAAGTCCACCGCGGGCAAGTGTGACGAGGCCTGTATGAGAAATTATCTTAAAGAACTTGCCGATATCAACCAGGGATTGACCGGGGAGCTGGAAAACATTGAAAAACATTATAAAAACATGAGCCTGTTCATCGAGACGCTCTTCCGTAAAAGCCATTTCGACCAGGGCCGCCTGACCCTCCGGACCAAACCGTGCAACATGAAAAAGGATGTTGTCCAGCCCCAGCTTGAACGTTATCTGGAGCAGTTGAAGAAAATGGGCATCTCAGTGGATGACCGTTTCAGCGGCATCCCCGATGCCGAGGTTATAACGGTTGTGGATGTGGGCCTGATGGCCCAGGTCTATGCCAATCTCTTCTCAAATGCCGTGAAATACACTCAGGAGATAGTCACCGCTTCCGGCGAAAGAAAGAAATACATATCATACGGCCATGAGATCATCAAGGACTTCTTCGGCCCGGGCAGGGACGGCGTAAAGTTCAACGTCTTCAGCACCGGCCCGCATATCCCTCCTGAAGAGAGGGATAAACTGTTTGACGAAAAATACCGCGGCAGCAACGCCCTGGACAAGCCGGGCACGGGACACGGCCTGTCTTTTATCAAAAATGCGGTTGAGATACACGGCGGGGTTGTGGGTTATGAGCCTACGGAGTACGGGAACAACTTCTATTTCATCCTTCCCAAGTAACCGCGGCACACTGTTCCAACTCCCTGCAATTCTTGACAATAATAATAAAAAAATCAATAATATAAGACTATTCTTTACCGGAGGCGAAAATGAAAAAAAGGAATTATCTGTTTACGTCCGAATCTGTAACCGAGGGTCATCCTGACAAGATTGCCGATCAAATCTCCGATGCAATTCTCGATACGATAATAGCGAAAGACAAAAAGGCAAGGGTTGCATGTGAAACGCTGCTCACCACGGGACTCGCGTTTGTGGCCGGGGAGATCACCACCGACTGTTATGTCGACATACCTTCAATTATAAGAGAGACCATAAGGGATATCGGATATACGCGGGCGAAATACGGCTTCGACTACGAGACATGCGCTGTTATCACCTCTATCCACGAGCAGTCCGGTGATATAGCGCTGGGCGTGGACACAGGAGGCGCCGGTGACCAGGGACTCATGTTCGGTTATGCGTGCAACGAGACTCCGGAGCTGATGCCGATGCCCATAATGCTGGCGCATCAGCTTGCCATGAGATTGACGGAAGTCAGAAAAAAAGACATCCTCGGATACCTCAGACCCGACGGCAAGACACAGGTAACCATTGAGTATAAAGAGGGCAAGCCCTCGAGGATCGACACAATAGTGATCTCCTCCCAGCACAGCCCTGATATAACGCTGAGAGAGATGAAGGAAGACCTCATCGAGAAAGTCATAAAGCCTGTGGTTCCCCCCGAACTCCTTGATGAGGAAAATATAACCTATCACATCAATCCCACGGGGAGATTCGTGATAGGAGGGCCGCAGGGCGATACAGGCCTGACAGGAAGAAAGATCATCGTCGACAGCTACGGGGGCATAGGCAGCCACGGCGGGGGATGCTTTTCAGGAAAAGACCCCTCCAAGGTCGACCGTTCAGCCTCCTATATGGCACGCTATGTTGCAAAGAACATCGTCGCCGCCGGACTTGCCGACAAGGTCGAGGTGCAGTTTGCATATGCAATCGGGGTGCCGG
>JAADFS010000307.1 GCA_013152795.1 Deferribacteres bacterium | reverse complement strand
CCGCAGGGCACTCTGCCGCGGCGGTCACCCTGATGTCACGCGGGAGATTGGCGTTCAGCGCGCGCATGACAGTGGCGGGCTCCAGTGTGGAGGTGGTGCGGAACGCCGCCACCTGGTGCAGCGCATGAACCCCTGCATCGGTCCTTGACGCGCCCGTGACCCTTTCACGCGTGCCTGTTACGGTGAATACGGCATCCTCCAGCACCCCCTGGACCGTGGTCTCTTTAACCTGCACCTGCCAGCCCGAGTAGGATGTGCCGTCATACTGGAGGTCCAGCCTGATGTGTCTCATTTTCTCTCAGCAGGGTGGACCGAGTCCGATCGCCTCTCTCACCTCATGCATGGTCTGTGAGGCCGTCTCCCTCGCCTTTGCAGAACCCGACTCCACTATATCCTCAAGGAACCCGGGCCTCTGAAGGAGGCTATTGCGTCTCTCCCATATGGGTTCAAGGAGGTTGAACAGATTCTTTATCAGTATCTTTTTGCAGTCTATGCAGCCTATGGCCGCGGTGCGGCATCCCTCGGCCACCTTGCTCTTCCTTTGTGGAGAACACCCTGTGAAGCTGAAACACCGGGGACAGCTCGGGGTCGCCCCTGTCAGTGCGTTTTATCCTCTGGGGGTCTGTCGTCATTGTCCTTATCTTCCGTTCAACCTCTTCCGGTGGATCAGAGAGAAAGATGCAGTTGTCATAGGTCTTGCTCATCTTCCTGCCGTCCGTGCCCACCACCTTGGGAAAATCCGTCAGCAGGGCCTCGGGCTCGGGAAACACCCCTCCGTAGAAATGATTAAACCTCCTGCCGATCTCCCTCGTGATCTCAAGATGGGGCATCTGGTCCACGCCGACCGGCACATAGTCCGCCTTGTAGACCAGTATATCAGCGGACTGAAGCAGGGGATAGCCGAGAAATCCGTAGGTGTTCAGGTCCCTGCCTTTGACTTCAGACTGCTTCTCCTTGTATGTAGGCACCCGTTCAAGCCATGCAAGGGGTGTTATCATTGACAGCAGTACGTGAAGCTCGGCATGTTCGGGAACGCGGGATTGCGCAAAGACGGTCGACTTCGCCGGGTCAAGCCCTGCGGCAAGACAGTTGACCAGTACGTCCCTGACATATTCCTTCAGGCGTGATGTATCCGCATACTGTGACGTCAGGGCGTGCCAGTCCGCGATAAAATAGTAACACTCGTATTGATCCTGCAGTTTTACCCAGTTCTGCAGCGCGCCCACAAGGTTGCCCACATGCAGCCGGCCGCTCGGCTGGATGCCGCTGAGAACTCTCTTCATTGACATATCATGAAATCTCCTTTAAAGCATCCATGTTATCAGGGAATAAAGCCATGACATAACCGGATATATGAAAATATCGGCGATATCCGTGACAATAAGCAAGATGACTATTAAAAGGCCGTACCTCTCGATCTTGCTGTATGATACAGCCTGCCTGTGAGGCAGGAGCCCCACAAGCACCCTCCCGCCGTCCAGGGGCGGAATCGGGATCATGTTGAATACGGCAAGGACGACATTCCATTTTATACTCTGCAGGAGCATCAGCGCAAGGGGCGTGACAACGGCCTTGGCCGCGCTTCCCTGGAACACGGCGGCCAGCGGCAGTACGAAAAACTTCAGGATCAGCATGCTGAGGAACGCAAGTCCGATATTTGTAAGCGGCCCTGCAGCCGCTGAGATGGCCATGTCTCTCTTGGGGTCCCTGAAATTGGCCGGATTGATCGGCACGGGCTTTGCATACCCGAAGACGAACTGTCCGTTGGTGAATACGAGCAGAAGGACAGGCATGATTATGGTCCCCACAAGATCGATATGCGCAATGGGATTCAGGGTGAGCCTGCCCATGAGCTTTGCCGTCGGATCCCCCAGCCTGTTCGCAACAAGGCCGTGCGAGACCTCATGGAACGTGACTGCTATCAGGATGGGAAACGCGGATATGACTATCTCTCTGAGTATGGATGTGTCCATGTGTTTTACGGGGGTGTTTCAACCTGGACTGAATAAATTCCGTTTACCGTCCTAAATGGGATTCAGGATATTGTCTATGACCGTCCTTGCCGCAACGAGCGGATCGATGAATGCACTTTCCATATCGTGTTCGATGTCCCTCTTGTTTGAGAGGTACGTGATCCTGTCCTGCATCCTGTCGCGCAGGAAATCCAGGTATTCCCTGTCCTTCTTGGGCTTGTACTTTCTGTCGAAATTCTTCCCGAACAGCTCGTTGCCGTTCTGTGGTATAAGGAGGCCCGGGAATTCCCTCCACGGTTTCCACTTGATCTTTTCCCTCACGAGCTCCGTCACGATGGCCAGCGACAATTCCTTGGGGATGTCCACCTGTTTGCCCGGGAGGCCGAAGGCGTGTGTATTCATGATGTAGCAGCACGTGCCTAACTTGAAGAGCTTTTTGAACTGGTGGCAGTCGACCTTCAGCGGATGCACCCTGAACGGGTTGGCAAACGGCTCTATCACGAGTTTCGCCAGTTCTTTTGCACTGACGTTTTCAACGCCCTTGGCCCGCATTGTGCTCAGTGAGCCCATTGCCACGGCAAGGGCCGTCTGGTTGGCCTTGCATATGGGCGGCAGGCTGGGGTCTTTCTGCAGCCATATGACCGCACCCGGCCTTTCACAGAAGTCCGCATGATTAAACATGTCCCTTGCCTTCAGGCACCTCCCATTGGGGTTGCGGATGTCGGAGGCCACGAGTTTCCTCCTTCCGTCGGGCAGGGTCGTGACCCCGAGGTTCTGTACTGAATAAAAGTACTTGATATCAGGATCGTCGAATTTCACCGCGTCTGTCTTATCGAACAGGCTGGGCTCGATCGCCACGGTGAAGTTGTTCTCCAGGTCGATCAGGAACGCGTCGTCGTGGATCACCGTGACCTTTTCATCCTCATTCAGCATTCCCTCATGGTCGTGGCTGTTGGTGATCGTGGATTTTCCGGAACCCGAAAGCCCGAACACCGCAACCGGGGGCTTGTCGCCGATCTTCTTGATGCCGCCGTGGCAGGCGACCATGTTCTGCCTCACACCGATGGTCCATGCGAGTGTCAGCGTACCTTTCTTTCTCTCGCCGAAATAGCGCAGGCCCAGGATTGCGATACAGTTCTGGGCCTCGTCAATGATTACAAGGCCGTTCGGAAAATCGGGATGCCTCCACTCGGGGTCAGCGATCACCATGATATCAGGCTCATCAAGGGGGCGGGATTTTTCATAAAGCTCTGACCACGGCTTCATCCACGGGCTGAAATTAATGCCCCAGTCCAGCATGTTTTTTGCGTCGGTTACAGGACTCAACAGGTGTGCCTTGACCATGAAATCCGGGTGAAGGCCCACAACTCCCTCAAGCCAGAGTCCCTCGCGGCGGTTAAGGGCGTAAACCGCCTCGCCCAGCAGGCTCTGGAACCTGTCCCTGTCCTCCTTCAGCTCTCTCACCAGCAGCCTCGCCCTTGCGGTCCTGCCCACAATGCCCCCGTCGTTTGACACCAGTATCCTGGCGTCTGCGGGAAGCCCGAAGCGTTCAGGCGCAAAAAAAGGCTCTGACGTGGTAACCACTTCCGGCTGTTTCACCGCGAGGCTGTAGAGCTCCTTCATATTGGTCTTTCTGACGGAATTTGCATAAAAGGCGCCTTCGATCATCGCCCTCCAGCATGAGCCGGGTATCTTATGTTGACTTGACATTGATTCTCCTTTTTGACGGAATTTTTGCTGACAAGGAAATATAATTTGTGGAAACAGGATTTGTCAAGCAGCGGTATTACGGGGACGGAAAGCGGGGCAGGGG
>JAADFS010000306.1 GCA_013152795.1 Deferribacteres bacterium | reverse complement strand
GTGCCGACCTTTTTCTCCCTGATTCTCATTACAGTGGTAAAGGTCATGTCAAAAATCGGCACACCCAGGATCAGCACAGGGATACTGAGCCTCAGCATATTGTCTTCGGCCCAGTTGCCTGCAATGGCTATCCCGGCCAGCATAAAGCCCAAAAAAGTACTGCCCGCATCCCCCAGGAAAATCCCTGCACGTTTAAAGTTATGCGGCAGAAACCCCATGCAACCCGCAAATAAAATCAGGGCCGCCATGCCTGTCAGGGGCTGGTCCGTGATGTAGGAGACAATAACAAAGAAAACCGCGCTGATGGCGGTGGAGCCTGCTGCCAGGCCGTCTATTCCATCCAGATAATTCACGGCATTGGTAATGCCCGCGACCCATACGAGTGTCAGCAAGACTTCCCCTGCGTAACCGGCCCATGTATCCGGGAAAAAGCTGATGCGCACTCCGGAGTAAATCATTATTGCCGCGGCAATGAGCTGGCCTGACAGTTTCACGGGAGCGGAAAGCCCCCTGGCGTCATCCACGAGGCCGATTATCAAGATCACTGTTGCGCCTGCAAGTATCCCGGATATGTGGCGCAGGACCGCAGGGTCAAAAGACACACCCAGGATTACGGCAAGATACACCGCCAGCCCCCCCAGAAGAGGCATGGGGGCCCTGTGTATCTTTCTGTGGTCCGGAACATCCATGATACCGCACAGCAGGGCGAGCCTTTTAAACAGGAATGTCGACAGATAAGCCGCCGGCAAGGATAACAGGAAAGGGATCACTGGGTCCATGATCCTATATTTCCCTCAGTATGCGCAGGGCCTTGAATCCCTCCGCATATTTCACCCTGCCCTGGAACCCCCGGAAATTGGCGCACGAGCGGGCGCTCTCTATTATGGTGAGATTCTCGACCCTCGTCTTATCCACCTGGGAGGCATGCAGTTTCAGAAGTTCCAGTTTCCTGTCCAGGACATCCGTGATATTCACGAAAACATCCGGCTCGAAATTCTGTGTGGTGGGCACTTCATAATACAGGACTTCCCTGAGGTACCTGGTGGCCGACACAGTGGCCTGGGCCGCTGTCCTGTGGTCCTGGTGGACGTCATCAATGTAGTTGAAAAAGACCATGTGGGGATTTGTCTCGTTCACCACGCTCTCTATTACAGCGATCAATTCATTGTTAAGCGGGATTTCGGTATCCGCAAAGTTGCCCCAGAAAACCTTCCTGGCCTTCATGAACCTCACGGCCTCCTCCTGCTCCCTCGTTCTGACCTCAGGGTCACCGCCGACACTCCCGCGGGTCAGAACAAGGAGAAACACATCATGGCCCTTGTCGGCATACTTGATAAGTGTCCCCCCGCATCCGAATTCAATGTCATCCGGATGCGCGCCTACTGCCAGTATATTCATGCTCCAGGACCTCCCGGTTTCTGAATTGTTCCTGCCGCTGCATTATTAATTAACCTTGCAGTGGCACAAAAACATCGCCGGCGGGCAGGAGAGCCTGCAGGTGTTACGGCACGTTCTCCTGCCCGTTTATGCAACATTAAGGTCTACCCCAAGGCCGGAGCCTGCTCCCCTGAGGATACTTATGCCCCCGGCCCCCTTGTTGAACAACAGGTCCAGAGACGACATGTTCGGAATGAAAAGGTCGCCCTTTCCCCTGTACTGTTGTTGATAGCAGGGATGAATGAAATCCTGGTATTGCAGTCTTATCCCCGCCTCGCTGAACCTGTGCTCCTCAAGGTAATTTTTTCCACCCGTGCCCGACAGATAGGTATCCGCCCCGAGCCTCCTGCATATCTGAATGATCCGCTCTGTTCTGCAGGCATGTATGTCCAGTTCCGATTCGTAATACACGGCGGTCCGTATCCCGAACACCTCCAGGAAAAACCTGATGATGCACATATTCAGGTCCGCCAGCCTCTCCCATCTCCGGCTGTATACCGCCTCAAAAAATCCGGCGTAGTCCCTGAAGAATTCCGCCCTGCCGTACCATGTCTGTAAACTCCTCCAGTGCCGTCTCCGCCAGCCGGAGCTGTCGTCTATCCTCACATCGCATATCTTCTGCCTGCCCATGCCCCTTGACATGACAGGCACTGTCAGCCATAGCGGGCCCTTATCGGTAAGTATCCTGTTTCTGTTCTGGTATTCCCTGGCCTTATACTGGACCTGGTCCAGAAACACGAAACAATCGCTCCGGTCTATCTTGTCAAAATAACCAAGCCACGGTATGTACTGAGGCTGATGAACGGCTACAATCATTCCCGGCTCCCCCGTATTTTCCGGCAGGCTGTAATGCCTGTTTATGCAACATTAAACTTCATTCACCGGTCAGTCCCTCATAAACCCCGGCAAACTCCCTTGCCATCCTTGCGGAGCTGAATCTCCGCACCCATCTCCTGGCCTCTTCGCCCATCCGCTGTCTTTTCTCACTGTCACCAAGCAGGTCAACCACTGCCCGTGACAGGCTGACCTCATCCCCGGGCGGCACCAGCATCCCTGTCTGCCTGTCCCTTACTATATCCGGTATTCCGCCTACATTCGCCGCCACCACCGGCTTTCCGCAGGCACCGGCTTCTATCAGCACGCGGCCCACGGCTTCATTAAGCGAGGGCATTACGACTATATCCAGAACACTTAAGATTTCCGGAATGTCCTCTCTCCATCCGGTAAAGACAAACCTGTCGGAAATCCTGGCCTCCCTGCAGAGGGTCTCCAGCCTGTCCCTCAGCGACCCTTCCCCCACAATCATGAATTTCACCCTTCGATACTCATCAAGCACTAGCCTGGCCGCCCTTACCAGATACTCCGGCCCCTTTACCGGCTCCAGCCTGCCTATCATGCCGACGAGGGCGGTATCCCGGCCGGCCCGGAGTTCATCCCGCTTTTTTCCAGGGTCAATATCGACCTGCATACAGGCCTCTATGTCCACTCCGCTGTCGATAACGAGTATATCCGCAGCGCCGGCGACTTTATGATTGATCAGGTCTCTCTTCTCTGATTCCGTCAGTACAATTATCCTGTCCGTAATCCGGGCCGCAAGCCTCTCCAGTATCACCAGCAGCCTGCTGGCGGCCCGGCCGAAATAACCGTAAAAGTTGTGGCCGTGCGGTGTATGAACGATCCTGCGGGCACCGGCCAGCCAGGCGGCTATCCTTCCGAGGAAGCCGGCCTTGGCGGTGTGCGTATGGACGACATCGAACTTTTCTTTCTTAAAGATACGGTAAAGCTCTGCAAGTGCCAGGAAATCCCTGAAGAGATCAATATCTCTCTTCAGGTGCGGTACTGTGATCACGCTGTCTTTGAATTCATACAGAAAACTCTTTGTCCTCAGGCTCGGGAAGGCGGTGGGACCTGTTATCAGTTTGACCTCATGGGGAGGGGCAAGGGATTTGCAGATAGTCCTGATAATATCCGGCGGACCTCCCCAGTCCATGCGTGTCACCACCTGTGCGATCCTCATCTGCATCCCTGTTGTCGCCCTAACCTTACAGTGGCATAACACACCGCCACCGGGGCAGGCTCCTCTGCCTGTTTATGCAACATTAAGGTTAACCTTATAAATGTTCCGGGCTGTCTGCCCTGCCCGTGTTTCATAATCAGTACCTGTACAGCTCCGTACACCTTATACATACGGGAAATATTCCGTTTTTCTTAAGTATCCTGCGGAATTTCACCGCCCTGTCATTATTCCATAACACGGAAAAGCCCTCTTTCCTGACATTGCCCATGGAATAATCAAGGTTCAGACACGGCCTCAGCTCTCCGTCAGGAAATATATAAGCCGCCATCCAGGGACTCATACACCTGCCTGAACACCCGCCTGAAGGCTCCCGGTAATATCTCCTCAATTCATCAAGGGAAAAATCAGGATAAAAATCCACGGGGAGCCCGTTGCGGCCTTTCCTTATCTTTTCAATCGTTGCGTATAAAACATCAGGGTCTATGCATGGGTCGGAGACAAAGCCTTCCCAGTTCTCGGAAGAGCAGTTCAATAACCTGTCAATCTCCCGCTGTCTTGCCATGAGGTCACCGGCCATGAACACAAGGTTGTGAAATGTAAGCGAGTCCGCCCCTGCCTCCCGGGCTGCGCCTGTCATCTGCTCCAGGTGACGATAATTATGCCCGCTGATTGTACATTGCAGGTTAATGAGGGGCGTCCTGCTGTTTTTCCGTTCCCTGAAACGCCTTACCCGCCTGAGGCCGTTTATTATCTTTCCGTACAGGCCCGGCATTCCCCGCACCTCATCATGCAGCGCTCCCTTTCCGTCAAGGGATACGTTCAGTTCGTCAAGGCCCGCTTCCACCAGTTCCGCGGCAACGCCTTCAAGTAAAGAGCCGTTTGTTATCATCAGGCAGTGCATATTCTTTTTATGTATGTATCTTATGATTTCGACACAGTCCCTGTGTAACAGCGGCTCTCCACCGAACAGCGTGATGTTGGGCCTGAATGATGAAATGCCGTCTATTACTTCCTTCAGCTCCTCAAACGGCAGATACTCCCTTATATAGCGGCCGGAGCGTCTTTTTGTCACCCCGCTGTCACCCCACTGGCCGCACATCCTGCACCTGAGATTGCAGCGATGCGTCAGGAAAAGGGTTATCGCCTCGGGATAAGCGCTCCTGCCGTTACGGAGGAGGTACCCGGCGAATGCGGCCGTCCTTCTTAAGAAAACCCTGAATGCATAGCCCGGCTGCCTGCACGCCTTGTAAAAAAACCTTCTTGCATTGCGCAGGGGTATCATGACAGCACCTTCCTGATCAGCGAGGTCATCTTTTCCAATGTCTCCCTCTCCAGGAGCGGATGTGACGGCAGGGTCAGCAGTCTCTCTGCAAGATAGACGGCATTCGGAAACCCGCTTCTATCGTACCCCAGGTCGAAAATATGATGAAGCGGCCTGAAATACAGGCCGGAGACACCGATGCCGTTGTCTGATAGTTCCCTCTCAACCTTTCTCCTTGATTCAGTATCTTCTATCAGCACCGGGAGGCGGTTAAACGCCGGTCTCAGGTCATCACGGATACAGGGGAGGATTATCCCTCTCGTATTTCCCAGGGCATCAAGAACAGCCATGGCATTTTCATATCTATGCCTGCATGATTCAGCAAGGCCTTCAAAAAGAAACTTCCCCAGACCCGCCTGCAGAGACGTGTACCCCCCTACCGTGAAATCCACAGGGAGAGTGTCATCCCTGAAGCGGCAAACAAGGGGATAAAGCAGCGAGTAAAAAAACGGCCTGAAAAGCATCGAGAGACAGACAAACCAGAGAAACAGCCTGATCTCATAACCCAACCCCGGGACACTCAATTCATCAACAAGCTCTTCCACCGCAGAGGCCAGCATCCCGGAGTCCGTGAATATCACGCCGCCTCCGGCAGCCGGCAGGTTCTTTCCCCTGTTGAAACTGAAGATGCTGAGGTCACCGGAACCGCCCACCGGCCTGCCTGCTATTTCAGAACCCATTGCCTGGGCGCAGTCCTCTATCAGAAAGACATCCTCCGGCAGGCCCTGTTTAAGCCGCCCCACATCAGCGGCGGGTATGCCGAACATATGAACGCAGACAATGCAGAGGGTTTGCCGTGAAACCAGTTGCAGCGCGGCCTGCATGTCCATGTTGAAATCCCTTAACGAAATATCGCAAAGCACTGGTTTAAGGCCTGCCTTCCTTACGGCCACAACGAGACTGGGGGCAGTGTAGGCCGGAAGGACGACTTCCGTACGGCGGGAGATTTTTTTAAGTGCCAGCAGTGCCAGATAGAAGGCAGATATTCCCGAATTCACGAAATACACGTGCCTGCACTGAATAAAGCCGGCGAGGGTATCCCTGAATTCATCCCTGGTGCCGCCGGAAAAAAACGCGCTGACACCTGAAAGCAGGGCGCGGAGACTTATCCTGTACCCGATAACCGGGATCTTCCTGATCATTTTTTAACTGTTTCCATCACTATAACGGGCGCAAATCTCCTGACGGCAAAAAACAGGCCATGCTCCCGGGTGATGTCAAGATTCATCTCCCCCAGTATTTCCTTTATATTTCCGGGGTCATATGTATTTAAAGGCAGGCTCCTGACAGTCGGATCGTAATATGCGGCAAGCCTGTACTTGACGGCAAGCAGGGGATTGAGGGAATTGCGGAAATCGAAAATAAGCCTCCCCCCCTTCCTGCAGACCCTTGCCATCTCCTTCAAGGCGGACCTAACCTTACCGATCGACTCCATGTTGAAGAACACATTTATACACACCACCACGTCAAAAGATGCATCCCCAAAAGGCAGGGCAGTGGCATCCGCCCTTAACAGGCGCACCCCCGTCCTCATGCGTGCCGTCCTTTTTTCCGCCCTGGACAGAATCACCTCCCATTCATCCACCCCCCATGCCTCCATATCAGGGCGGGCTGTCACCATCCGTCCGAGGAACAGGCCCTCGCCGCAGCCCACATCAAGGAGCCTGCCTCTATGATGCCTGCACATCTCTACTGCATGCTCCCTTATCCTGCGCTGCCAGTAGCCGGAAGAATACTCCCCCTGCTCCCCGGGCCCGGATGCCATTCTGTGAAGACGGTAATAGATCTTCTCAAGCATCTGCCATTAATATCCTTTACGCTCCCCGCAGGGCACGCAGCCGTAGGGGATAATACTTTTATTACAGTGCCATAAAAATACCGCCTGCGGGCAGGAGAGCCTGCCAAAAAAGCTTTATCTGCGATACCTTAAGGAAATATTCCGCACAGCATATCGACATCTTTTGGAACTTCCCTCTCCGTTACTTCCTGCAATAAAGACCTATTTCCAATATCCCATCGCTTTATAAAGGTTTTTTGGCAGGCTCTCCTGCCGGTTTATGCAACATTAAGATATACGCAGCATATTACAGAGCCACAGCAGGAGCAGTGTATCACGCTCCTTTTCATTTAAACCCGCATGGCCGGAGTAAATCCCTATATATTTCCTGACGGATTCGGACAGCCGGCTTCTTTTAACGTAAAACAGGTTGAAGTATTTGAGAAAGACTTCCTGATCCAGAATGACCCTCTCCTTCTCAAACTTATAGTGCGAGTGGATATAACGGAGGATAAACTCCATCAGGTCGAAAAGGGGCAGTCCCTCGGGCCGGAAGTCATCCCAGTCAATCACTGAAATCCCCTGCCCCCTCTTCAGGATATTGGCCGGCCTGAAATCACCATGGGATACCACAGAGGCGACCTCTACATCACCGTCGGATATTTCAAGAAAAGAGGTCTCCAGAAATGCACCCGCCTTATCAAGCAGGGACATTATATCTTGCCTCTTAAAAAGGAATCTCCTTTCACCCCGGAAATTCTTATGGAAGTGCCCTATCCACGTGGCGGCAAGCTTCAGATTCTGCAGGAAGGCTTTCTCCCATGACAGTCTCTTCCTGCCGGCATCCATTTCCATGGGCACTGCATCGATATATTCCTCATGGACAAAATAAAACCCATTGGTTTCCCCGCAGCGCAATATCCGCGGGACGGACCCCCCGAGCACATCCGAGCCGTGAAGATTTATCCGTTCGGTCAGCTCACGGAGATGCCCGAGGTGAGACTGCCGGGACTTGTCATATATCTTGATCAAATACGAAGGGACGGCATCACCGTCCTGAAAGACAAAGAGTGTATTCCTGCAGTCGCTGCTGTGCAAGATACAGTTGCCCATGATTTTTTCCCTGTTCTCAGACATGATCATTTCCTGGCCACTATACTGAAGTCGGGGACAAAATACCTTGCATACCTGTAAAAGGAAAACAGGCGTGCTGCAGAGACAAAAAACCTCTGCAGGTTATTTCTCGGTGACACGAGGTGATCCAGAAAGAACCTGGTCATGGAAGGATCGTCAACCGGCAGGATATAGTAAAAATTCCTGTAGGAAGGCAGCGGCGCATAAAACCTTATACCGGTAAAACCCGCATCCCTTAACATCCTCCGGTGCTCTCCGTAAGTGTACGTATACTCCCTGAAATCCCTGCCCCTGGCACGCCGGCTGTATATATTCGCGACGGAGCGGGGCAGCAGTGGAGCAAACCTCAGGCCTGAATGGGGGTCTCTGAATCCCAGGAAATTCATAGCCGACCACCTGTTCTCTATGGCCAGATACAGGTATCCGCCCTTTTTCAGAACACGCCTTGCCTCATCCAGGGCCTCCATCTGTGAGAGACAGGGTTCCTTTTCTTTTTCAATGCAAGGTATCCATTCCAGGACGCCGTTGAAGACGACAAGGTCAAAGTATTCATCAGGAAAGGGCATGTAATTCACCTGCCCGTGGACCGGGAAAATATTCCCTGCATTCTCACTGTTTCTCCTGATATCAATAAACTGCACCCTCTGCCGGACCGCATCAAGGGCCACTATCTCCCTGTACATCCTGGCGAGCGCAAAGGACAGAGTGCCCCATCCGCAGCCCGCATCCAGTATCCGCGCATCCCTGTCCAGGGGAATGATAAAATGCCAGTCCGCCCTGCCTTCCTTAATAATGTAATCATAATACGAGGGGTCTCTTTCCGCGAAAAACTCCCTGAGGGCGGTCTTCCAGCCGGCCTCCCTGCACCGTAAAACAAGCCCGTCCATCACATCCTCGGCATACTCTCCCCAATACGTCTCACCCGAGACACTGAAATTCACAATCCCATCCTCTGACGGCCACTGTCTGTTGCAGGCAGGGCAGATGAATGAGTCCTCCCCGGCAGACAACCGCGACTTGCAGAGGGGGCATACGAGACTTATGCCCTGAGAATCCGTTTTCAGTTCATTCATAATCACTCAACCCGTAACGGACTTTCCGTTCACCATAAAATACCGGCGGCGGGGCAGAGGAGCCTGGCGGAAAAGCTTTATCTGCGATACCTTCAGGGCTAACAGCTCAGCCCCCTCCCGCCAGGGGAGGGGGGACTTGTTTTATTCTGCACCCTGACAACTGCACCCTGCACCCTTAACAAGCCTGATAAACCCGGCTTACAGCAATCTCAGAGACGCATCCGCCACCTCTTCAGGGGAGATCCCCTCAAAACATCTCAAGGAATCACATACTGTTTTATTGCACGGCGCGCATTCCGCCCCTTTATGAAAAACAACCGCCCTGCCTGATATACGGCGCGGGTCGAAACGGGTGAGATAACCCGGCCCGAATATGGCTATTAGGGGGGTCTCCAATGCCGCCGCAATGTGCATGGGGCCCGTGTCATTGGTGATATAGAGATTGCATCTCTTTATCAGCGCAGCCAGTTCCCTTATCGTGGTCCTGCCTGTAAGATCGATTAGCCGAGTATCAAGCATTTTCTCCAGCCTCCCGGCCAGCTCACGCTCCAGCGCCCCGCCGGTGACCACAAACCTGCAATTCAGCCTTCCGGCAAGCATGTTCATCACCAAGGCGAAATTCTTCAGCGGCCAGCGGTGCGAATGCATGCCGCCGGGATTGACGCCGATTATGATTTCATCACCGTATATTCCACTGTCTTTTAAAATACGGCTTATCCCCGCCATATCTTTATCATGAATCCTCAGGCCCATGTCCCGTTCTGAAATATCAGCCCCCAGTGCACTTGCCAGATCAAGATCGTATTCCATCTCGTGCTTCTGTCCCGCCCCGGTCTCCCTGATCCTTGTATCAAAGAAAAACCCCCTTCCCTCAGTATCCCTGCCGGCACTGTGTCCCGCTCCGATAACACGGAACAGCAGCGCCATTTTAACGGCGCCTGCCCAGGAGACGAGCGTCCGCATATTCAGCGCCATGTCGAACCGCTGCATCCTGAGGCCCCGCAGGAGCCTGTAGAGACTCCTGAGCTTTCGGGCATTGAGGGCCGGCATGAATCCCCTTGAGCCTTCATCATAAAACTCAAAGGAGATGACCTCGTCTATGAAATCAAACTCCCCCGCCAGCTCAACCGTGCGCGGCACGGCAAGCAGTGATATGCGCGCCCCGGGGTAACGCCGCCTGAGGGCGCGAAGCGCAGGGACAGACAGGAGAATATCGCCCATACCTCCCAGGTTTATCACCAGAATCCTTTTTGTCATGGCCGGATTGTGCAACGGTTTTCCGGCAGGAGGACCTGCCGGTCTATGCAGCATTAATGTCAAGGTTTATCCTGTCAAGCTGTGTGCCTGCCGCATGTATGACCTCCTCCACTGTAATCAGCTTCATGCACCTGTGGGAGGCGCACACGGCAAGACTGCACGGACTGCACGGCAGGTCCTTTCTGATGACAATATGGCCTTCGCCCCGGGGCCACCAGAGCCACGGCACAGTGGGCCCCATGGTGGATACGGAAGGAATGCCAAGCGCTGAAGCTATATGAAGCGGCCCGGAATTATTGCATATCAGCAGGCGGCAGCAGCTCAGGGCTGCAATGAATGACCGCAGGCCCACACCGTCCATCAGCAGCGGTGTATTGGACATGACCTTCCTGATAAACTGCACAGCCTCCCTGTCGCCCTCTGCCCCGAAGAGAACGACCCTTGCATTATATACGGACATTATGTAATCCGCCACCATGGCGAATCTCCCCGCAGGCCACCTCTGGCTCTCATAACGCCCCCCCGGATGAATCCCGACCAGGATATCCCCCTTTGCGGCGCCCTTTGCCTTAAGGCTCTCCCATGCCGCCTCACGCTCCCTTGTGGAGACATACAACCGGGGCATGGAGTCCCGGGGATTCAGGCCTAAGGCCCTTGCCATATCGAGTGTCTGCTCTGAAATGCTCCTCCTGTCATCGGCTTCCGGACACCTGAGATTGAAAAACACCTCCCTGCCTGCTATAGCAAAGCCCAGTCTGCATCCGGCTCCGGAGAGGAGGGCAAGAAAGGCGGTGTGCAATTTATAGGTGAGAAATGGATCAATAACAATATCAAAGGACCTGCGCCGCAGTTCCCTCAACATCTTCACCGTGCCGGAAAGGCCCGGTTCATACAACATCACTTCATCCACAAACGGGTTCCCTGAAAGCACATCCCTGTTGCCGGGGCCTGCAAGTACCGTAAGCACTGCATGCGGAATGCCTTCCTTCAGGGCCCTGAACACAGGCGTGGACAGCACCATATCCCCTATACCGTCATGCCGCAGGAAGAGGATGTTTTTCAACCCTGCGGTCTCCGGTATAACCTGTTTTACAACCGCCCGCAACGGCAGGAGGGCCAGCCTTCTTGTTGCGATGTATCCCCTTTTCAACAGGGCCCTGATCATCGAGCCATCCTTAAAACACAAAAACGGACACAGAAGGCACCCCTCGTTTTTCCCTTGCTACCCGCAACATAATTAAAATATCCTCTCAGCTCATCCCTCCCCTGCACCCTGCACCCTGCCCCCTAAGCGCAGTGAATCATATATCCTTTCAATCTGCCGCGTGTTTCTCCTTATATCAAAAACACTCTCCGCCCGTCCCCTCAGTTTACCCTTCATCTCATGAATGACCTGCCTGTTTTCCGCCAGTTTCCCCAGTATGGAGGCCAGCCTCATGTGGTCTCCCGGAGGGAAAAGAAACTCCTCCAGTCCCCCGCCCAGGGCCTCCCTGGTGGATAACAGGTCGGAAGCAACAACAATCTTTCCCATTGCCATTGATTCAATCATTATTCTCGGCAGCCCCTCCTCTTTTAAAGAGGGCAATACCACCGCATCAACGCCTGCAATATCCTCCCGTATGTCTCCTTTATAGTCCTTAAATATAACATCGGCACCGGCAGCCGATTCTTTAAGCTCATCCAGATACCGCCCGTCCCCCTCCCCCATGATTACCAGTTTCACTCTGCCCGCAAGACGGCCGGCCGCCCTGACAAGCACCTCTATGCCTTTTCTGCGTTCTATCCTGCCGAAGTATCCGACCCGCAGCAATCCGGTGTCACTGCCGTTACTGTCAGGGGGCCTGAACACATCCGTATCAACGCCGTTATAAACGATCCTGACCCTGTCCATTGCACCGATTGTCTCGAATCTCCGCGCCGCTGACCGGGACACCGCTATCATGCAGTCAGCCAGGCGGCAAAGTATCCTGTCCAGCCAGTGGGAGGAGTCCGAGACCCTTAAATGGAGAACAACGGGTATGCGGCTGATTTTTCCGGCCACCCCGGCGTAAAAGGTCTCCCTGGGGGATTCCGTATGGATTAAATCAATGCCTTCTTTCCTGATCAATCCATACAGGCTGACCAGCCTGCTTATGATACGAAACAGGTTGAATACTCTTATGGCGGGGAATGGGAGGATAAACACCTTTACCCCTGACCTTCCGGCCTCTTCAGACAGTTCACCCGCATGAGGCACTATCAGAAACGGGGTAAATCTTTTTTTGTCAAGATGTTTCAGAAGCAGGTGCAGGCTTTTCTGCCCGCCCCGCCGGAGTGAAGCAAAGCAGCTTGTATAAAGGATATTGTATTTTTCCATTCTTCACTTTTTTGTTAATTCCCGCAACAGACTTAACCTTACAGTGGAATGAAAACATCGCCTGCGGGGCAGAGGAGGCTGAAGGTTTTCCGGCAGACTCCTCTGCCCGTTTATACAACATTAAAGTTTATTCTATAAAGGTATTACGGCGGGCTCCCCTGCCAGTTTATGTAATGTCATCAACCTCCCGTAGAGGCTTTCGACTTTACTCACCATAAGGCTGGATGAAAACCTCTCTTCGACCAGTTCCCTCCCCTTCATGCCCATCTCCCGTGCCTTCTCAGGATTCTCAACAAGGAAAGCGATACTCTCGGCCAATGCATAGATATCACCCGGCGGCACGAGCAGGCCGGTCTCCCCGTGTTTCACAATCTCCGGAGTCCCGCCCACATCTCCGGCGATTACGGGAATCCCGCATGCCATGGCCTCGGCAACAGCCAGGGGCAAGCCCTCCCGCACCCCGGAAGGATGCACGAAAATGTCCATGATGGACAAAAGCCTGGGGATATCCTCGCGGTA
>JAADFS010000305.1 GCA_013152795.1 Deferribacteres bacterium | reverse complement strand
CCAGGAGTATTATGACGAGCACTGCGGTAAGCCGCAGCTTTTTTCTGAACCTTTCAATGTCCCCCTGGTAGGACAGCTCATCCCGCCGCAGGTTGACTGAAGGGTTTATGAGCTCCTCGCCGGCGGCCCCGGCCCTGGCCTCCCTGTCGGCCACAGGCCCCTCAAGGAGGTTTTCCCCTGCTCCCCCGGAGAGCCGCAGGTCGAGCGAGGTTACAACCCTCGGTTCAACGCCTGCTGAGGAGAACATATCGATTATCTCGCGCAGCCTGGCCTTTTCAATACACACGGCCAGCACCCTGCTGCCGTTCTCGGAAGAATCCGTGACCATATGGTCGATCGAGTAATCACTGACACTACCGAGCAGCAGGCCTTCCAACTCATAGGCGAGTGTATCCCTGATTTTATCCCTGTCGGAAAAGGGAAAATCCTGTTCCCTTAGCGCCAGGAAACTCAACGGTATACTGAGATATATATCCTCGATACTGTTTTTTATCAACGACGTCAGGACGGACGGCGTCAATTCCCCGTCCAGCGGGGAGGAAAGGCTCTCAACAAGCCTCGCCTCTCCGCCACGCCTGTCGAATACATAGAGATTGATTTCCCTGTCCGTCCAGTCAAAGAATCCTGTTTTCAATTATCCCTCTCTCCAGAAATAGATATTGCCGGATGTATCCATGACACTCTCGATGACCCTGCTGATTTCATCCACCTTTGCCATGGAGATTACCCTGAAATAAGAGCTTTTGCTCTCGATCCTGCCGATGAGCAGCATTCCGGTTGCCTCCATCCCCGATACCCTCTGGACATAGGACGGCTCTTCAAAAGGGGTGTCTTTCCTGTAATCAATGATCCTCTTTGCAAGGGTCTCCGTAATGTCCTTGTGCAGGCTGACAATTACCGGCAGGTCAGCGGTGTTGATGTTTATTTTACCGTCTCCATATACCGTGATATACGGGCTGATTTTGTCGAACGTGCCCTGATCCATGCCTTCTATTAATTTTAATTCATCAACTGACCACAGAAAAGTGTTTTTTGCGACATCTTCGGAGCCCGTGAGCCTCGGCTCACTGTCGGGGTCTATCCAGTCGGCGATTACCAGGGCCAGGTCAGAATTAATATTAAGGTATTCAAGCAGCTTTTTCAAGGATGAAAGGGCATCCTCGTTGGTCAGACCGTTCTGCCGGATTATACTATTGATATTGAATCTCGAGTTTTCATCCTCCACCTTAATCACAAGCGTGGTATCCGGGCCGAAATCCATTGTAACAGGCAGCAGGGCCTCCCGCACATCCGTATACGAATATTTCCTGATCTCCCTGAGGTAGCGCGAGCTGAGGACCTGGCCTGATCTGGCGACAAGCGAGGCCCTCTGGGCATTGCTCCAGTTGGATAAGGATGAAGAGTCGATATAGACCTCATAGACAAAATCCACCACGAGCCCCACGAGGATGCTGACAAGCAGCAGGGTGATTATAAGCGCGGAGCCGCCTTCATTCGCCAGCAGATACTGAATACTGAATACCGAATTCTTATTCACAGTCTTTCCTTATAGCCGTTGAACCCGCAACCCGCAACCCGCAACTCGTAACCCGCAACTCTCCTGCCGCTTTATGCAACACAAAAGTGAATATCATAATACCCTGACAACTGCCCCCTCTCACAACCGCCTGCCCACCCTCGGCCTGGCATACTCCGTAAGATTCACCGTCCTTCCGTTGTCATCGAATTCTATGGTTACCCTGACAACATCCGGCAACCGCCCTGTATCCGCCGTGTCCCATGTCTTCACCCACTTGTTATTGAAAAGGGTCTCAACGGTAAAGCCCTCGATATCTTCAACAACCTCCATGGTATAGCCCTTTGAGGGAAGCAGCGGCAGGGTCTCCGTTTTCTTAAGGTTGAGCCGCCCGTCTTCTTTCTCTACGTAATACGAGACGGTCTTGGGATTGTTTCCCCTGAAAGAGTATGCCGTCAATTCCAGGGAAGACGTATTACTGCCGAATATATCCCTGTCCCTGATCACGAAAGCCGCTTTAACCGTTGCGTCATTAACCGTATCATCAGCGGTCCGTGGATTCTTCAGCAGGGCGGCCTCTATTTCCCGCCTCATGATGTCCAGCGCAGTCCTTGCTTCATGGTACTTAAGGGATACATCGTCGAATCTGTCCACCGCGCGCTGAACCGAGAAAAACGAACTGTAAAGGGCCCCGAGCACTATGGTCAGGAGGGCGAGGCTGATGAGGACTTCAATAAGGGTGAAGCCCTTACGGTCTGAACTCAAATGATACAGTTGTTTCATGGATTCGGAATTTTTCTTTTTAAGGCAAGCTCGGTGAGGGTTACCTTTTTATCATCTCCCTGTATAACGGTTTTCAGTCTGACAATCCCGGAATCTCCTGCATCCAGCACCATGTTTTCATACTTGAAACCGGTGTTTTCAATAGTGCCGCTGGAGTCTTTCTGTGTCTCCTCAAGCTCGTACATCTTTTCCTTTGCCATCTGGTACATCCGGGTTGTGACGGTATTTTCATACATGACATCCGCGTGGTAATTCACCGTGTGGAGTATTACGGTAACGGTTATCCCGATGATCGCAAGGGCGATCATGATCTCCAGGAGTGTGAAACCCCGCTTTTGGGAACTGAAAACATTAAAGGCCTCAGCCCTTAATTTCCGGATCATGAATCTCATGTCAGAGTATATATCCCTCATAAATCTTCGCCCTGCCGTTTAACGGGTTGAATTTTACTGTATATTCAGCCTTGTCTTTCATAAGGTGCAGTGTCACGGGCTCTTCAGGCCCGAGGGGTCCGAACTTCATGGCGACCTTTCCGTAAGAGACCTCTCCCACGGACGGGATAACAACGTCCCTGAACATAACGTCGTCTTTCAGTTTAAAACTGCGTGACTCATGCCTGCTTTCAAAGCTCCATGAGTCGGTCTCAAGATCGATTTTAAATACATAAGTCTGCTTTCTGGCCGCTGCCTCATCATAAATATACCGCAGGGTATTGCCTATGCGCTTTGCCTCGGATTTCAACGCCCTTTCACCCGTATCCCACAGAGAGGGCATTATCAAAGCCGTGGTAAGGGATATGATAAAGATCACAACGAGCAGCTCTATCAAGGTAAAACCGGTTTTCCCTGCGGGGCGGGGAATCCATATATCACATCTCCGAATTGACAATATCCGCATCGTATTTCTCGCCGCCCGGCCGTCCGTCCGCACCATATGAGATAATCTCGTAATCGCTGTCGGGGCCGGGGGAGATATAGACATATTCATGGCCCCACGGATCAGGCCCTATGCTCTTTTTATCCAGGTACCCGCCCGGTTTATAGTTTTCGGGGATACGTCCGGTGGTGGGCGGCGATATCAGGGCCTGAAGGCCCTGTTCCGTGGATGGATAAAACCCGTTGTCCATTTTAAAGAGTTTCAGGGCGGTCTCGAAGTTCTTTATCTGTATCTTTGCCTCCGTAACCCTGGCTTCATCAGTCCTGCTCATAAGACGCGGCACCACAAGGGCCGCCAGGATGCCGATGATGATAACCACCACCATCATCTCTATGAGGGTGAACCCGGCGGTTCCGTCAAGCTTACCCGCGTTTCTCAGCATTGATCAGACCTCCTGTTTCCATTGCCTGACATCATTTAATTATAACGCGATTGTATCTTAATAATACAATATGTCTGAAGATTGCCCTCGCAGTCGTATAAAAACATCGCCGGGGGTATTCAGAATTCAGAATTCTGACTTCTGACTTCAAGGTGCAGAATGAAACAAGTCCTCCCCTACTCCCGGGAGCTTGCTATATTAAAGAAGATGACTTTTTACCACTCAACAGGCTGAACTTTTCGGTGTATCGCAACACAGTCCATACAAAAGCGGAATGGCTCCATGTCAGGGGGGACACAGAAAGGGGGGTTCCGTTTAAAGGGTGCACCTGTTCTGCAAGCACACCGGAAGGAAGCGCATTCTTGACGCACCACTGAAGATATGGAGCGGCCTCGCGAAGCTCCTTAAAGCTTCCGGCACGGCAGATCAAATACTCCCCTAACCATAGCGTTGAGATGAACCATGGATTGCCGGGCACCCCCGGAGGACAGTCCCCGGGCCTCTGATAGACATCATTTTCATACCTGGCGCAGCCCTCAACAGGGGTTTTCAGCCAGAGACTCCTGTGAATCGCTTCCATGGTTTCAACTATTCGCGGGTCCCCGGGAGGCAATGCTCCAAGGATGGCCAGCCCGGACTGGCTGACATCAATCACCTCATCAAGCTCATATCCGCTGCCTTTTCTGTAACCGGAACGTGCATATCTCTTCAGCCCGGGATGATACAGATGCCTGATGATTCCTTCCCTCATCCGGTCCGCTGCTTCGTCATATTCTGCCGCCAGGGATGCATCCTGAAAGAGCTTTGCAAAATTCGATGCAGCCCTGAGCCCGGCAATCACCGCCGCAACCGTAAAGACGTGCACACCGAAACGCTCCTCCCACAGGTCGTAACACGGAAGGGGCAGCAGTGTGACGGGGTCGCGGTGGGCCACGAGAAAGCCGGCTGATTTTTTTATGAGCCTGTCATAAAGGGGCCTGATGAACTCTATGTCTTTCGAGCTTTCGTAATGTATCCAGAGCGCCCAGAGAATCAGCGCTGTTGAATCCTCCTGTATGGGCAGGACCTCCTCGCCGTCCACCAGCCATGGATGCCAGTTGCTGGCCAGGGAGCCGTCAGGATTGTAATGCTGGTAGAGATACCCGTTTTCCGATATGACGCGGGAGCAGAAATCGAAGAACTTCATGCACACGTGTGTATAACCCGCCTTTGCCAGGGCAGCGGCTACAAAGGCACCGTCGCGGCCCCACATGTAGGAGTAAGTGTCTTTTCCAAAGCGGACTATATCCGAGTCATTTGCCGCTATTATCGCCCCGCGGTTGTCGATCTGTGCCCTTAAGACCAGCAGGCTGCGGTTGAAAATGTCGGTGATGCTCCCGGGCAGGTCCCCGAATGGCCTTGCTTCCTTTCTGACCCATGCCCCCCAGTAATCGGATGTCCGCGTGATCAGTTTTGCGGGGGTCTTCTCTATCACCTCGCGGTTGAGCCGGGCTACTTCATTGTAATGCGTGCCTGCGGCAATCCAGTAAAAACACTCTTCTTTCCCACCGGGAGGCAGGTTCAGCCATATCCCTACAGCAGAGTCCGCGGAGCCCCACGAAATCTGGCTCCCGCTGAGTTCGCCGTTCCGGGCGCTTTTCCATATCCCTTCCCTCCCCGGCACATCCTTGTCACCGCAGGCATAGTGACCGACACCGTGTTTGTCAGTTGTACGGCAGTTGATAAGAAAGTAGCGGTTGGCCTTGTAATGGATTATGGAACTTGTCCGCGGGTCAAAATAAGCCGTATCCCCTATGTCGTTGCCGTAAAGATGGAAGTCGTGACAGAAAAAAAGCCTTACCTCCCGCTCCTCATGCCGCAGGTTCTTCACCTCTATCTTTTTAATATACACGTTCAGGTCCACATCCACGACGTCACTGCAATGCAGTTCAATGTCAAGGAATTTGTTTTTCAGAAAAACACCGGTGACAAGGCTGTCATCGTGATATCTCAGGTTTTTCTCCCATTCAGGGCCCATCCATGAGAGGCGTCCATCCACCCATACCCCGAACCGGAAAGGTTCTCCCTTTGAATGGTTTTCCTGGCCTATAAGGGGAAAGTACACATCCCTGATCTGGTAATCGGAATCAAAATTAAAAAGAAGATTGCCGTTGCTTACCGGTATGTCTTTGGGCATGCCTCTTTACCTTTCGGTTGCATAGAAATACCGCCGGTGGGCATGAGAGCCTGCCGGAGAGGCTTCATCTGCGATTCCTTCAGTTATAACAGGCCACCCCCTCCCCGTCCCTCCCCCGTCAAGGGGGAGGGGGAAAAGGACTTCATTCTGCACCCTGACAACTGCACCCTGCACCCTTAATTTTGAACTCTGAACTTTATCTCCCGGCAGCGGGGTATGGGAGACCGGACGGTTTCTCCGGCTGTTGATTACATCATGGTACAGTTCCGAATACCTGCGGGCCATGCTTGTTATGGAGAAATGCTTCCCTACATGTATCCGGCATTCACGGCGGTCGATACCCTCTATGCGGCCGGCCGCCTTAATCATGGCATTCATGGAATCCGCTACAAAGCCTGTCTTCCCGTCCACTACTATCTCGGGGACGGAACCCCTGTTGAGCGCTATGACCGGCGTGCCGCATGCCATGGATTCGATCAGGACAAGCCCGAACGGCTCCCCCCACTGTATGGGGAACAGGGTCGCCAGCGCATGCAGGTACCACTGTTTTTTATGCCTGCTGCTGATTTCCCCGATGTAGATAATCTGTTTATCGCAGTCCAGCAGGGGCTTCATCACCCTTTCATAATAGTCATTGCCCACGGAATGCCTGCCGACATCAACGAATAAATCGATCGAGTCTTTCAACCCTGCGAAGAACTCCCTGTCTGCCGGCTTGTTCTGGACACAGCCTGCAATGATAAGTTTGGCACCCGTCTTCCTGGCAATCTCTATGGCCCTGTCCTGTCCCTTGTCGCGGGTCACCCTGCCGATGGTGAACAGATAGCCTCCACTGTCCGGGCGCTTTTTTGCGGGGTACTCCTCAACATCTATTCCATGGTGGACGACGTTCTCTGCATTGACCAGGCCACTGTACTGCATCTTCTGATATTCGCTTATGGCCACACACGTTACCAGTGGAGATGACAGCAGGGGACTGCACCAGCGCTGGAAGGAGCCCCCCAGCAGGCTGTCTCTCGTGGACACGTGCAGGGTCATTACAATAGGAATATCCAGGCCGGATACACTGTCATGGATAAACTCAACCGCCTTTGCATCATGCATGTGGATGACATCGATGTCGCCCATGCCCGCCCTGTACAGGGCATTTGAGAGATGCATATTCACGGCCTGGCGCCGCTGCGGCGTATCGGCGCTGAAATAGTCGCCGATGCTTTGAGCGACGGTCTCGTAATGTTCCCCTGCCACTCGTGAATCCCCGGAGCAGGCAACTATCGACCTGTAACCTGAGGAATGGAGGCCTTTATCTATGTTGTAGATAACCGTCTCAATGGGACCGTATCCCAGGTCCTGCCTGACCGGCTGGTTCAGTGTAGCCACATGCAGCACTGTAAGCCTTCCATGCTCCGTGTTTATTGCCATTGCAAGAGTCTCCGTTTCCGATCCATGAATCAATGATCACGTTTAAACAACAAAAAAGCCCCGCAGCTTTAAAGGCCGAGAGGCTTTCCCAACTCTGTTCAGTTGCACCTCAACTATAACACAACCAGAAACAATTTAATACCCTCACTGATAACAGCTCACCCCCTTCCTGCCAGTGAAGGGGGAACTTGTCTCGTTCTGCCCCCTGAACTCAGAACTCAGAACTCAGAACTCTAAACTTAGAACTTAGAACTTAGAACCCCCAACTCTCCTGCTCAGTGCAATATGAAACTTGATGCTTTGGTATTTTTGATCAGACTCGGATAATATATGAATAAACCTTAATGTTGCATAAATGGCAGGAGGGCCTGCCGTAAAACCTTTATAAAGCGATGGGATATTGGAAATATGTTTTTGTTGCGGGAAATAACGGAAAGTGAAATTCCAAAAGACGTCAATGTGCTGTGCAAAGTATTTCCTGAAGGTATCGCAGATAAAGCTTTTCCGGCAGGCCCTCCTGCCCGCAGGCGGTATTTTTATGCCACTGTAAGGTAAAGCACAATTGCTATAAGACAGGGTGGTATTCATGAGAAACAGACGGCCGTTTAAAGTCAGGAAACAGAAAGACACTGCAAAGTCGGTTGCAGATATTGTAAAGGAACTGAAGGGGGGCCGGTCCGGGTCAGTCGATTACCGGCAGCGCTCCCTTGAGATTCACGGGCTTATCTGTGCGAAATGCGGGAGGGAGTTTGATTCCGGCAACCGGCATCTCCTTACGGTTCACCACAGGGACGGAAACCGTAGCAATAACCCGCCTGATGGTTCAAACTGGGAAAATCTCTGCGTATACTGTCATGACGACGAGCACAGCAGGGACATCCTCGGGGACTATTTCAGTTCCGGCAGGGGAGAATAGTTTAGTCTGTCATGGAGATAAACTATACCGCCATCATCGGCCTGATTGCCGGAGTGTGTACAACCGCCTCTTTCCTGCCGCAGGTGGTCAAAACCATAAGGACAAAGGAAGCAAAGGACCTATCAATGACAATGTATCTCGTTCTGGCGGCGGGCATTTTCTTATGGATAATTTACGGAATACTGATAGAATCCCTCCCCGTGATTTCAGCGAATGCGGTCTCTTTTGTCCTTGCAGCCATTATATTGATTCTCAAGATCAGATACGGTTGAGCAACGTTCACGGGCATGCTTCAGAAGAGTATGCCGGCTCCTCATTACGCCAGCAGCTTACAGCCCTCTTGATGGAGAGTATTTCCCATCTGCCCTCGTTGTTTTTTCTTAACCTTATACGCTGAATATCTCCACGCACCGAGTCATCAAGAAAGCCGTCCCTCACAAGGCTTATCTCGATATTGCGGGGGCTCTCGATATTGTCAGCGCTGTACTCATAAGATATCTTTCTCAAACCGGACAATTCAAAGAGATTGAACACGTAAAGCTCCGGCCTGTCAGCCCACTGCACGCCCTCAGCGTAAGCTTTCTCTATCTTATTATTAAGCGTATCCGTCTCCACATCCTCCCATGATTTAACGTTTACGGATGTATTCGACGTGCAGGATACAAAAAACAATACTGCAAAGAAAAAAAACAGGGCGGTCTTCATATGATCTTTCATAAAATTATCTTAATCTCAATCTGGCGGCAACCTTCTGTTTAATGGCCGGCAGTTGATTCTTGAGATTCCTGCCCGGACAGGCGGTCCTGGTGGTGCCGCCCGGCACGTTGAAATGGCCGTAAATACAGGTTTCATCCAGTTTGTAGGTATTACACCAGCCTGTCAAGACATCCACAAGTGCCTCTATCTGGGGCGCCGATGGGACCTCTGTTTCAAAATTCCCCACAACACATACCCCCAATGATGCGTGGTTGGCCCCCCTGGCATGGGCGCCCTGTATCGTCTCCGGCCGGCCGTCGACAATGCCGCCGTCACCTTCAATGACTTTATGGTAGCCTATCTGGCTGAAGCCCCTCTGTCTGTGCCATCTTTCTATATCGGCCCTCTTTGTGGTCACACTGTTGGTCGCCGAATGATGAACAACTAATTTCTGTATTTTCATGGTATCAATTCAAAACTCATGCATTTCATATTTTACGGCTGCCTGGCGGGTTAATACAAGCCTTCCAGTGGCATAAAAAACATCACCTGCGGGCAAGGGAGGCTGCCGGAAAAGCTTTATCTGCGATTCCTGCAGAAAATATTCCGCACAGCATATCAAGTGCCCGTGATTCGTGTCCGTTCTTCGTGTCCGTGAAAGACAAAATAACAGGAAACGGCTGTGGTCGAAAATCGCCACATCACCCGTAACAGGGCTGCGGTAAATCAGCTTTCTTGCCTTTCCATGCAGTGCATGGGCGACCCTGAGATAAAGCCACACAGGCGCTGCGCCTGTAAGCACAACATCATCGCCCTCCCCGCGAGCTTCTTTGCCTTCTCTATGTATGAATCAAGCTCCGCGAGTTTAGCGGTTTTATTGAAGAATTGATCGAGTTCAAATAATGAAAGTGGAGGCATAATGGTCCGCTGGTCACCGATTATGTCAGAACGGCATTGTAACTTTTATATCTTTGATCTTTTCAAAGTCTTTTACATTTTCCGTAATAATTTCAGTTATCTCATTTTCCTGCATACATGCTGCAATCAATGCATCCCACAAATGGATTTTATGTTCAGAAACAAGGTTCGTAGCATTAATAAATGTGTCTATATCTCTATCTATAATCCTCCAGTTGTCTGATCTTATAAAGTCTTCTACAATACTCCCTGCTTCTGCCACATCAACCGGGTTCTCAACTTTCCGGGTAATAACAACGAAGAATTCCATCAGGTTTTGCAGACAAACTACGCCTCCGCCCTTCTCCCAGATTTGGATTAGAAGGTCTCTTGCAATCTCGTGCTTTTCCCCTTCAGACGTATCGTGGGCATATACAAGAATATTGGTGTCTATCAGCTTATCCGGCATACAGATCTTCGCGTTTTGAATAAAATTTTTTCCCTAAATAAAACCCCTTCTTGAGGAGCTTTATCTGTCTTTCTTTTATAGCGTCCTGTTCTTCCCCGTTCATGGTTTTTAGTGTGACAATGGCCTGAGTCCCGAGAGGAAGACCTGTTTTCTCATTAAGACGAATTATATCCCTTTCAACTATACCCTTATAAATCTTTTTCAATACATCCTCCATCTTTCAGGACAGAAATTCTGAGTAATCCTGTCCTTTCAACAATATTTTACTAAAAATCCTGTTAAACCGGCGAGTGGCCGAAAATCACTAGCTGTATAATGACAGAATATCAATAAGGGCTTAAAAATACAAGGGAGGAAAGGACAGTTCTGAGTTCAGGGTTGCGGGGTTCAGCTACCGGCCTGCGGCCCTTTGGCTCTTTCCCTTTCCATTCTGACTCCTGAATTCTGACTCCTGGCTCCTGACTTCTTTATTTAAAATCCGCCCCCACATCCTCCCGCAGTACCTTCCCTTACAGTGGCATAAAAATATCGCCAGCGGGCAGGAGAGCCTGCCGGAAAAGCTTTATCTGCGATTCCTTCAGGGGTAACAGCTCAGCCCACTCCCCCTAACCCCCTCCCCTGTCTGCGTGCAACGCACAGGCAGGCGTCAAGGGGAGGGGGGACTTGTTTCATTCTGAACCCTGACAACTGCCCCCTGCCCCCTCAACTCAGAACTCAGAACTCACTTGCCTGTTTATGCAACGTTAAGGGGAAACGCTGCTTCACGGATGGATGATCTCATATTTTCCCAGGCCCATGCTTGTGGCCTTGCCGATGTTGGTGTATTCACCGATCTTCAGAAAGGGCAGAAACTGCCCCAGTTCGCCGCTGATCCCGAATTCCCCGATCACGCCGCCCATTTTCATCCTGGATTTCTGCCGGTTGCTGTACCTCGTCCAGTCATGCCACCTGATGTCTTTGTCGGTTATCCTGACGGCCTTGCTCTTTTCGAGCAGGCCCCTGTGGTCGCGGTCAAACCTGTTGCCGCAGTGAAAGTATGTCAGCAGGTACAGCCTGTTCAGCAGGTTCCTGAACAGGTCGAAAAAGTCAAAGTCATCCCTGAACCGGCCGTCCTTCCTGAATCTGAACGGCGTAAGCAGGCGCACCCTTACGTGCTCAGGGTTCATCCTGATGATATCCGTATAAATCCTGAAAAAGTTCTCGGAGGAGTATACCTGGATATCGCCCTTCAGGCATTTGTCATCAGAGCTGTATATCACGGCCTCGCTGCCGAATCTCTCATTGTTCACTGATTCGATTTCAAACCTGCCCCTGTCCCTGCCTATCCCGTTCTCCCCCAGTTGCTGAAAGACGAACAGGAAGTATGGGAAGTAATCAATGGCCCTGCCGAAGAGAACCAGTTCGAATGTAAAAGTCTCCCCGGGCTCAAAGGTCTCTTTCGCCGTATGCGGGGGATTCAGCACATAGGGGTGGGGCACTTCCGAGAAACTGTGTTTAATCCCGGGGTCTTCCGGCGGTTTGGTCTCGAAAATGTAGGCATAGATACACCTTGAGACCAGGACACATCTGCTGCATTCAACCAGCCTGTTGATGCAGATAATCTTTTTGAGGTTATGGCCGAAGCCGCCCCTGAAGGCGGAGCCCTTGTATGGAGGGAGGTTGAGCACGGTCTCTGCCCTTGCCCTGAATATGAACCTGGCGAATGTCAGGTACCTGAGCTCGTTCGATTGAGTGTGCATTTATTCAGCCGCTGATTTTCGCAGATAGGCGCTGATTTTTTGTTTAATAAAGCTACACCTTCAGCTCCATACCATTTTTTAATATTTCTCTGACAAAAAGATCATCTTCTGTAAAGTCTTCGGGCCTGAAGGGGTGCACTTCGATACGGGAGTCAACTTTTAAAATTAACTTGAGAAACCTTTCCACTACTTCTATCGCTTTATCTGTGACAACAGCCATGTATATGTCTCCTTATCATATCTTTTTCAATAAGGGCTGTGGTCGAAAATCGCCACGTCACCCGTAACAGGGCTGCGGTAAATCAGCTTTCTTGCCTTTCCATGCACTGCATGGGCGACCCTGAGATAAAGCCACACAGGCGCTGCGCCTGTAAGCACAACATCATCGCCCTCCCCCGCGAGCTTCTTTGCCTTCTCTATGTATGAATCAAGCTCCGCGAGTTTGGCGGTGTTATTGAAGAAGGTGCTAAGATCAATGATGGTCATCTGTTTCTATGGGTTTCAACCATCCTCCCGTCTTCTATGAATTTATGGAGCATCCCCTTATTTTCAAAATATCGCATCCACTTCGAAAACTTTGTCGTATATTTGCTTTCTTCCTCAAGCCCTTTATGAGGGTCAAGTATACGCTTCAACAGTGGTCCGGCTTCAGCACGGTCACCGTGAATTGTCAGCCATGTTCCACGAAGTTTGGCGAGGAACTGTTCAGACATATTCAGGCTTTCCAGAACACCTTTTACCTGTGCAATATTAACAGGTTGATGTGTGATTCCAAGGTCTTCCAATCCTTTAATCAAATCTCCGAGTGATATAAAAAGTGGTGGCATTTCATACCAGTTTGGCGGGGGAGCAGATATTTTCTGATTTTTATTTTTAATAAGAGAAGGATACATCTTCCCTTCTCTTACACTCTCTTCTTGCTCAAAGACATAATACAATCTTGATGTCACACCTGTCATTGAACCTGCCAGCATAAGAGATAAAT
>JAADFS010000304.1 GCA_013152795.1 Deferribacteres bacterium | reverse complement strand
CTGTAGGGCGATACAAAGGAACATATGGTGATTATGCCTGCGTCACAGAAGAGCTTTGCCACCTCGGCGATTCTCCGTATGTTTTCCCTTCGTTCCTCCTTTGAAAATCCCAGGTCCCTGTTCAGCCCGTGGCGGATATTGTCCCCGTCCAGAACATAGGTGTGGCAACCGGCGTCATGCAGCCTCTTTTCGAGTTTTTTTGCTATGGTTGTCTTTCCTGAAGCGGGAATGCCGGTCAGCCATACAATTACGGAGGAGTGCCCCTTGTTTGCTCTCCTTTCATGCTTTGATACATCCAGGCTCTGCCACTGAACATCAATTACGGGGTTTTTGGAATCCATTTGCAATCTCCTTTCTAAAATTAAAGGTAACCGAGATGCTTGAGACGCTCCATGATTACTTCATTTTCCGGCGCATCTTGCTGCACGGTGAATCCGGAGTCTTCCTGTTTGTCCACGCGCTGCCTGTACAGGGAAGAATCCGTTGCATAGGCCATCCGACGGGTGTTTAAATTCATGTCCAGGAACTTGCAGATGTCTGTTGCTGTTGAAAGGGGGTCACTGAGAACATCACGGTAATTCACATACATCACATCGACATCCTCTTTTCTCTCAAGCCATGTCTGTATTTCTTCAAGGTGGCGGGTATAGTTCTGTTTTAATATGTGGTCCTTAATGCTGTCCGCCCCCTGAACCAGCCTGTCCGCCATCTTCCTCTGGGAAGCAAGGATTTCATCGATATCTCTCAGCATAAATATGATTTTATATTTCAGCGTATTATCCAGCTTCAGATGCTGCAGTATTGGAGAGACGATTTTGACCGCCTTGCCGCGTGCCTCCTGCAGCCAGGAGTTGTCCCGCTGAAGGTCCTTTACACGCTCAAGCTCATAGTAACCTTTGGGGTTATCCGGATCAGGCTTCCTTAGGTTGTCTGTCAGCACGGGCATTCCGCCGCAATCCAGCATCTTCATCATCATGGAAGTCCCGGAGCGTGGAAGCCCTGAAACCACGGTTATAAAATTCCTCACTGTTCCACTTGTTGTGAAAATTTCATCTGATGCCCTGCCGGTACATAATTGATCCATGAATCCTCCCTTTCCTTTCAGGATTTGCTGATTTAAGATTTTCGGTAAACACACATTGATTGAATTGAGCTTATCATTGCCCGTGAGAGCGGCCGGAAGCCGTTTCTCTTTGCCCGAATGGGGGGTGCTGTCTGTTTTTTCCGTCATTCCGTCTCCTGAATACGTCAGGGATTGGGGGAATGACAAGTGATTGTAGTTTATTTATACACAGACTCTGATTACGCGAATTGTTAATCGTTATTACAAATATGTTAATCAATTTTACATTTTATGTCAATCAGTAAAATTGATCAACGAAAAATTTTTTACATGTTTCCCTTCGGTATCCTCATTGACGGAAGACGCTTGCGGATGTTAGATTTGATGTGTGATTCCATGAAACTTATTGTCCTCGGAAGCGGGACGTGCGTCCCATCATTAAACAGAAATGCGCCCGGTTATTACCTTGAGGCCGGAGACCGCAGGATACTGCTTGACTGCGGCAGCGGGACACTGCTGCAGCTTGAAAGGGCCGGCAAAAGCTACCGGGATATTGATGCGGTATTTATCACGCACACACATCCGGATCACTTTGCCGACCTCATGCCTTTAATCCATGCCCTGCGTGCCACACCGGGATTCAAACGCGCCAAGACACTTTTTATTGTCGCTCCGTCGTTGTTTATCGAATATTATGACAGGGCCATTGCCACGGTGTTGGGCAGGCCGCGGGAATTTTCCATTCAGAGGATCAGGATGCCGGAGGAAATGGATTTCCGCCCTTTCAATGTCCGGGCGGCAAAAACCGTTCATTCACAGGACAGCATTGCCTACAGGTTTGAATACGGGGGCAGGGCCATAGTATTTACCGGCGATGCGGATTATGATAAGGGGATAGTGGATCTCTCCCGGGATGCAGACCTGTTGATCGCAGACTGTTCATTTCCTGATGCAAACAAGGCAAGGGGACACCTCAGCGCAAGGCAGTGCGGTCTTGTGGCGCGGGAGGCGGGTGTGAAAAAGCTCCTGCTGTCGCACATTTACCCCGCGGATACCCCTGATATTGACAGGGTGAGGGAAGGCAGGGAGGAGTTCGGCGGGGAGGTCGTGCTTGCAGAGGACCTGATGGAAATCAGCATCTGAAAGCCGGAGGAGCGGCTCTCATCTGCCGGAGTCTAAATCTTCTCTACATCTGAGGCGCTTATCCTGACGGCCACCCCCTGGCGCAGGACATCCACTGAAAGCACGAGGAGGTGCTTGTCGAGTTTCTTGACAAGTATGCCCTCCACTCCGCTCAAAGGCCCTTTTGCTATCCTTACCTGCTGGCCTTCCTTGAGATACGGATAGGGATCAATGGCCTGCTTGTTTTCCACAAGCCGTTGAAGGGAGATGATCTGTTCGTCCGGGATGGGATCAGGTTCGCCGGGAACCGTGCACAGTATCCTGACTACGCCTTTTACTTTAAGTACGCTCAACAGGTTGCCGGGCTCCCTCGTGATCCGGACAAAGACATAGCCCGGAAAAAGGGGAAACTCGATCAGCTTTTTTCTGTCTTTCCATTTCCGCAGTCTTTCGACCGTGGGGAGGAAGATTTCTATGCCTTTCTGCCTGAGCCTGCTTGTAACCTGAAATTCATGTCTCGATCTTACGTGAACCGCATACCAGTGGGGTGTAAGAGTGCCGCTTTCTTCCATATGTTCCCCTGTGCTTTCTTCCCCTTACTCCCCCTGTTCCTTGTAAATCTCTGTAATGCTTGTAACCGTTATCCCGGCAGCCTTAAGGGCCTTCTGTATGTCAACGGCCTTGGCATCCTGAACTTTAAGAATGTAATTGATATCCACTGTAAAACCTCCTGTTTAATTATAATTAGTTGCTCTGCCGTGCCCGGCCAGCCGTGCTGGTTGAAAGGTTGCTGCCGGGACGCGCCTGCCTTAGGGATTTTTATTGTATCAATCCGTGCTCATCAAATCAAGCAAGCTCAGGGCTCGATGAGCGCGGAAAGCGGAACCACCTGAACTTCCGGGCTGTTTTTGAGGGTCTTTTGGAGAAATTCGATGGTGTTTTTTCTCGGATGGGCCTGTGCTATTGCATAACCCCTTTTTTCGGCTATTGTTACAAGACGCTTCCACTGAATCTCTATTTCGCGGGGGTCGTCCTTGTCATCAAGGAACACATCCCGCTGCAGGGCCATGAGTTCCTGTGCCTTTGCAAGTTTAAACCCCACGGACTTCGGGGTGGTGCGGCTGTCAAGGAAGAGCAGGCGCCGTTTTTTCAGTTCCGACAGCACGGCCTGCATGGCCCTTTCATCCTGTGTGAAGGCGGATCCCATGTGGGTGCTTACGCCTTCAATATGCGGTATCGACTGGAGGTCTTCTTTCAGGGTTTTCAATATCTCATCACGGCTCATCCATGTGTATAACCCGCCGTTTCCGAGCCTGTGCGGCTTTTGCGCTTCCATTGGGATATGGCCTATGATCTCATGCCCGAGCCTGTGCCCTTCCCGGGCAATCCATGCCGTATATACTTCCTGCGGGAGAATGGAGAGCGTGAGGGGTGCCTTTATCCGGAAGACCCTTTCCGCCGCCCTTTTGTTCGGGCCCAGGTCGTCCATAACAATCGACACCCTGGGCAGGGCCGGCGGGGGGGCGAAGGTAGGGGCAGGCCCCGGTGTCTTTTCAGGTGTGGCTACAGCAGGGGATTTTCGCGGGATGTCCCTGTGTGCGGGTTCTTCGTAAAAGAAGAATATCCCTGCCACGGCAAGAAAGAGAACGAATACGATAAGATGCCGGCGTTTCTTTTTTGCCTTTATTCTTCTTCTTGCAGACGGCATTATTCTCCCATATCAAAGACTTCCGCGCCGGGCGGTATCTTGAAGACAAACAGGGAATCGTCGAGACCGGAGTTTATCTTTATGTTGTCAAGCTCGATCATTATGATATTGCCGTACGTGTCGAATATGGTGAACATCTTTACGGGAAAGCCCTCCGGTACGGTTTCCAGGACGAGGGTTTTTATCATGCCCACCTTGCGTTTCGGCCTGAGCTGCAAGGCGTTCTCCTTTGTCATGCTGATATCGAAATCCGTCCTGATGTTCTCAAGGCTGTCCAGCAAAGCAATGGGTACCTGGCTGTAGGCCTTTTTGGTGAATTTCATTTTCATCACCTGGTTCAGTGATTTCTTGTAAATCCAGGTATCCGTATTATTGATTATTACTTTCTCATCACGCGGGCTGGAATACTCCCACATCATGCGGGAGGGCTTTTTTATGAAGAACCTGCCCGAGTATTTCTGTGTCTGCTCTATATCCTTTATATAACTTGACTGCGAGAATGTACCGCTGATGTCTTTTATCCTGGAGAACTCCTTCTGTATCCTGCCGACAAGTTCATCAACTCCTGCCCCTGAAGCGCCGGTGGATACGGCCAGAGAGATAATAATCAATAATCCTATGACCGAACTTTGAACCTTGAACCTTGAACTTTGAACTTTTTTCATCATCTCCTCCTGATAACCTCCCTTGGTTTTCCCGCCTCGCCCGGTGGGCCTACAATGCCTTCCTCTTCCAGCATGTCCATGATCCTTGCGGCCCTGTTATAGCCTATTTTCATCCTGCGCTGGATCGAGGATATGGACGCCTGTCCTGCGGCCAGCACAAACTCCTTTGCCTCATGATACAGTTTGTCCCTGCCTTCTGTCTCAGGCTCTTCCGGAAGTTCAAGGGCGAGGTCCTTTAATAATGTATAATCAGGTCCGGCCTGGTTCTTTATAAAATTGACCACGTTTCTGATCTCCTCCTCGCTGACATATGCGCCGTGAATCCTCTTGATCTTTTTGCCCGGGCTTGTCAGGAGCATGTCTCCCTTGCCGAGCAACTGGTCGGCGCCGTAGGTGTCGAGGATTATACGTGAATCCAGTTTCGAGGATACCTGAAACGATATCCGCGAAGGGAAATTCGCCTTGATTATACCTGTGATGACATCAACAGACGGCCTCTGGGTGGCGAGTATCAGGTGAATCCCCGCTGCCCGGGCCATCTGGGCGAGCCTTGCAATGGAGTCTTCAACCTCCCTGCCCGATGCAAACATGAGATCAGCGAATTCATCAATAAATATAACTATATACGGCAGGCGCTCCATCCCCCCCGCCGCGGTATCACCATTCGGCCTTGTACGAGACGCTGCCTCGACTTTTTTATTGTATGCCTCTATATTCCTTGCCCCTGACTCTGCAAGCAGCCTGTAGCGCCGTTCCATTTCAATGACCAGCCTCTTCAGTGCATTCGAGGCCTCTTTGGGTAGTGTGATCACAGGCATCAGCAGATGGGGTATCTCTTCATATGCGGAAAGCTCCAGCATCTTGGGGTCTATCATGAGCATCTTCACTTCCCTGGGCGTTGCCCTGAACAGGAGGCTCAATACGATCGTGTTCATGCCCACGCTCTTGCCTGAACCGGTGGCGCCTGCAATCAGCAGGTGCGGCATCTTGCTCAGGTCGGCCATGACCGGTATCCCGAAGATGTCCTTGCCGAGCGCAAGGGTCAGTTTTGAATGGCTTTTGCTGAAGGCCTCACTGGATATGACGTCTTTCAGGAAGACATCCTCCCTGTCCTTGTTGGGGACCTCTATGCCGAGGGTGGACCTGCCGTGTATCGGCGAGATGCGGATGCTGCTCGCCTTAAGGGCCATTGAAAGATCATCCGCCAGTGACATGACCCTGCTTATCTTGATGCCGGGTGCGGGTTCAAATTCAAACATTGTAACTATAGGCCCCGGCGAGACGTAGGTGACCTTGCCCTCAATGGAGTAGTCCCTCAGTTTTTTTTCAAGCAGTTCGGAACGTTCCAGAAGCTCCTCTTTTGATGGTCTTGACCTCGAGGGAGGCGGGTCTTTCAGCAGCCCGGTGCCGGGAAGCTCGTACTCGCCGCCTGTTTTTTTCCCTGCGGCCTTTGGTGCTGTTTTCACACGGGGCATTGTCTTGATTTCGGGATATGTCAGGGGGAGGGGCTCCTGTTCATATTCATAAGGGATTTCAGGCATATCTGTTTCTTCCGCTTCTATATGCGGCCGTTTTGCCTCCCTTCTTTTTGACCTGGCAGCGGAAAGCGCCCTTAGGCCGAGCATTGTCTTGTTTGCGGCGGCCTTTGCCGTGTCCGCAACAGAGAAGCGGAAGAGGTACATGAGGGATATAAGGATCATGGTGATGAAGAGCAGGTATGAGCCGGTTGTCGAGAATGCCTTCAGCGACAGGTTTGAGGCAAAGATGCCGAGTGCGCCGCCGGAATAATCATCAAAGGCCAGGGTGATAAAAGAGGATGTTGAGAAGACAAGGACGGTGATTGCCACTGCCGGCACCGTCCATCTACGGCCGGATGACCTGCCGAAGAGTTTCCTTATTCCGAAAATCAGAAAGAGTGCCGGGAATATATAGGATGCAAGACCCACTGCCTGCAGGAGAATGTCGGACAGATTGGATCCGAAGCTGCCGAGGAGGTTTTTCAGCTCGGGGCTGTAAGTCGAGAGGGAACGGTCCCATGTATTATGGCTTATCAGGCTGATAATGACGACGAGTCCTGCAATAATGGACAGGATGCCCCTGATCTCGTCTCTTATCCTGCGGCCCCGTTCCATATGGATAATATGATAACAAATGCAAGTATAAAACGATAATAGGCAAAAGACCTCAACGAGTACTTCTGGAGAAAAAGGATAAGATATTTTATTGCGGCATATCCTACTATTGCTGAAACGGCGATGCCGGTGATAAATATTCCAAGCTCGATATCGCCGGCGCCCATCAGGTTTTTTGCCTCAAGCAGGCTGGCACCGGCAATCACCGGCGTGGCCAGGAGAAAGGAAAACCGGGCGGCGTCCTCCCTCTTAAGGCCTGTTGTAAGGCCTGCGACAATCGTGATCCCTGATCTCGATACCCCGGGTATGAGCGCGAATGCCTGGGCAATGCCTATGAACAGGGCGTTTTTCATGTTGATCTTTTCAAATCCCGTGCGTGCCGATTTCGCGTAATTCCTTTCGGATAAAATCATGAACACGGAAACAAGTGACAGTGTGAAGGCAATGAGCGCGGGACTCCTGTTCTCACTGATCCAGTCATGAAGCAACACCCCTGCTGCTGCGGCCGGGAGAGTGGCAAAGAAGAGTTTCCATATCATCCCGTCTTTCCTGCGGATGGTATTTAAAAGGTCCAGCCAGTCTTTCCTGAAATATACGAGGAGCGCCAGAAGGGTTCCGGAATGAAGCGCGATATCGAAGCTGAGGGTGTTTACGGTTCCCTGCCAGTCAAAGAACCAAGGGAATACGATCAGGTGCGCCGAACTGCTTACCGGGATGAACTCCGTAAGGCCCTGGATAATGCCGAGTATTATCGCTTCAAGCATAATATGATGATTATAACAGATATTGATGTCTGAAAACTGAAGATCGGAGTTTAAAGTTAAGGGTGCAGTTGTCAGGCTGCAGGGTGGGAGGGGAGAATAACTCCTCCCCTTAAGTTAAGGGGAGGTTGGGAGGGGTTATTTTGAGTATCCGGCAGGCTCTCCCGCCTCCCGGAGAATTTATATATTAATTTTGTATTTCTGATATAATGCTTTATGCAGGAGCAGATGCCTTCAGAGAAGAAAGAGAAAAAAAGGGAATTTATCAGGTTCCTCGGTGTGGCCAGCACCGTGGGGATCAATATGGTTGTGAGCACCTTTGTGGGCTTTGCGCTCGGCTACTGGGTTGTTGATGAATATCTCGACACCCACCCCTGGTTTACCGTTATACTTACCCTCCTGGGCATTGTCGCGGGGTTCAGGTATCTGTTCCGGATTGCCCGGAAGGCCGATGAAAGGAACAAGGATTGAATACTGAAATGGAACTCCTGAAGAATGTAGTTAAAAAAAGCATATTCATAATCCTGCCGGCAATTGTTGTATCCGCGTTTTTTGCGGACCCGCAGAAGATGCCCCTGGGCATGCTGACAGGATGGGTGTTCGGCCTGTTTAATCTGAAACAGCTTACAAAGAACGTCAAGAGGCTGGCCGGAGCCGAGAGGGCTGCCGGGAAGCTTGTCTTTCTGAGCATGATCCGCCTGGTGGCTTTATTTTCCGCCATCTTTCTGCTTGTATATTACGACCTGATCGATGTGCTGGGACTCCTGTTCGGATTTACCGTCGTGTTCATCTTCATCCTTATTGAAGGGGCAAGGGCGGGAACCGGGAGAAAACAGGATACGGCATGTAGGGCGGGAGATTAACTCATTCGCACAGGGTTGCCAGCCTGCATCCCCGGCGTTTTCCGCAAGGCAAGAAAATAAGCATAGACAATCAGTGCATTAAATTTTTTTATTTGACGTTAAAATGACAGATGTACTACTATGAAAAACCGATTTTCCGTGCAATCCTTGAAATTCAAGAGAAGACCTAAAAATTTTTTAGGAAGCGGATTTTTATTTTTATAAATTTGTAAAAATATTCCCTTGTAGACCTGCTAAGGGATAAAAAGAAAAGGAGGAGCATAATGAGCGGAAAGTACAAAACACCATTGTTGGATGAGCTTGAAAACGTGGCCGAGTTTCGTTACCGAAATCAAGAAGGCTGCGCAGAGCAGTTCCATGCCTCAGATGGCGGATGATGAATTGGGCCAGCTTGAAAAGTCTTATAACACCAAGCGGGGATACTGGAAACACGGCGGTATCGTCGGAGTTCTGGGTTACGGCGGCGGAGTTATCGGGAGATACTCTTCACTGCCGGATGAGTTCCCCGGCATTGCACATTTCCACACTGTGAGACTTAACCAGCCGAGCGGTTTCTTTTACACTGCAGAGGCACTGAGGATGGTGTGCGACATATGGGACAAGTACGGAAGCGGCCTTACAAATCTGCACGGTTCTACAGGGGACCTTGTGCTTCTCGGTACAACCACTGAAAATCTCGAGCCTCTTTTTGCCGAATATTCTTCACGCGGGTGGGACCTCGGCGGCTCAGGCTCGGCGATGAGGACGCCAAGCTGCTGCGTGGGCATGGCACGCTGTGAGTGGGCGAATATCGACGCAATGGATATATGCAACAGCATGACACAGCATTTCCAGGATGAGCTTCACAGGCCGGCGTTCCCGTACAAATTCAAGATAAAGGTATCCGGCTGCGCGTGTGACTGTGTGGCTGCAATAGCCCGCGCGGACCTGTCGATTATAGGAACATGGAAGGACAATATCCAGGTCGACCAGGCGGAGGTAAAGAAGTATGCCGATGCCGGAATGGATATACAGGCGGAAATCGTTGATATGTGTCCTACAAGCTGCATAAGCTATGACAACGGAGAGATCAAGATCAACGATGCGCAGTGCACCAGATGCATGCACTGTATATCAAAGATGACCAAGGCATTAAAGCCCGGTAAGGAGAAAGGTGCAACCATCCTTGTCGGAAGTAAGGCGCCTATCGTGGTGGGTTCACTGCTGTCATGGGTCATTGTTCCGTTTATCGAGTGCAAACCGCCTTACGATGAACTGAAGGATCTCGCTGAGAAGATGATAGAGTGGTGGGATGACAATGCCAAACCCAGGGAGAGAATAGGTGAGCTGATTGAGGCCAAGGGCATGAGGCCTTTCCTTGAGGCCATCGGTGTTCCGCCTCAGCCGCAGCAGGTCAAGGAGCCGAGAAAAGACCCGTTCTTCTTCTGGTCTGAAAGTGATTTCAAGAAATAATCAAGAGGAAATTAAAGATAAAGGAGGAATTATCAATGTCATTACCGGAGAGAAAAACAGATATTGGACCACCACATTATGAACAGTTTTTGCCGCCCGTAATAAAGAAGAATTACGGGAAATGGAAATATCATGAGGTCTTAAGCCCCGGGACAATGGTCCACGTTGCGGAAAGCGGAGACGAGATCTATACCGTCAGGGTGGGATCGCCGAGGTTGCTGAGCACGGCCAGCATCCGCGAGATATGCGATCTGGCGGAGAAGTACTGCGATGGATACCTCCGCTTCACCACGAGGAACAACATAGAGTTTCTCGTATCCGACAAGAGCAAGGTCGATCCGCTTGTCGCAGAGCTGAAGGAAAAGAAGTATTCAGTTGGAGGAATCGGTCCGAGGGTGAGCAATATCATCCACACTCAGGGCTGGGTACACTGTCACAGCGCATGTACGGACGCATCAGGAATAGTCAAGGCGATAATGGATGATCTGTATGAATACTTTACGGAAAAGGAACTTCCCAACAAGGTGAGAATCGCGGTCGCCTGCTGCGTCAACATGTGCGGCGCTGTTCACTGCTCCGATATAGCCGTTGTTGCAGTGCACAGGAAGGTGCCTGTGGTTGATGACGAGAACGTTGCAAAGATGTGTGAAATTCCGACGACGGTCGCATCGTGTCCGACCTCTGCAATCAGACCGAATCCCAAGACCAAATCAATAACCATTAATGAAGAAAAATGCATGTACTGCGGAAACTGTTTTACGGTCTGCCCTCCCATTCAGATTCATAACCCTGAAGAGGACGGAGTGGCTATTGTGGTAGGCGGAAAGATCGGAAGCCTGAGAACGAGTCCGAAATTCTCAAAACTCGCCATCCCGTTTTTCTACAATGATCCGCCGAGATGGCCCAAGGTCGTGGATGCAATCAAGAACATCCTGAACGTATACGCGGCAAACGCCAAGAAGCACGAGAGGGTCGGAGAATGGGTGGAAAGAGTCGGATGGGAAGAGTTCTTCAAGCTTACCGGCATTGATTTTACGTTCCAGCACATCGACGACTTCACATTCATGAGGGACACCATGAGGACCTCGGCAGCATTTAAATTCTAAATCGGGATGAACGGCGGGTGCTTCCCCCCTATCGAGGAAGCGCCCGCTATCTTTCTCTTTAATCTCATACCGGACTTGACAAAATATATCTGAAAAGTTAGCCTATTACCGCTAACCAAAATTACAAAATGAGGTGAGAATATGGAACAGGAAGAAATCCAGGGTAAGATATTTGAATATATGCAGCAGATGAAGGGCAAAAAGAAACTGAAGGAAAAAGATATAATCAAAAAGATCAGCGCTGATACGGGAGAGGAAAAGGATACTGTCAAAAAGGCCCTTAGGGCCATGATAGATGTCGGGAAGCTGATGTACTCCTATGGCGGAGGCGCCAGTTCCGTAGAGATTCCCAGCGAAGAGTACCTCAAGGAAAAAGGTTTAATATAGAAGCAAGACCTGAACAAAATTAAGACAGGGATCAGGGCCCGGTGAACTGTTACGGGCGGCTGATCCCTGCTGCTAATACGTTTCTTTATTTGCACAGTCTCTATCCCCACTTCATATGTTAAACAAATCAATCCCGAGAATAGTTGTCTCCGGCCTGCGGGGAGGGGGCGGCAAGACTATTCTCTCCCTGTCGCTTGTCGCTTTTCTGAAGCAGAGAGGCATTGAAATAATCACGTTCAAAAAGGGCCCTGATTACATAGACGCCGGCTGGCTGGCAAGGGCATCGGGTGCTCCCTGCTACAATCTGGACCTGTTTATAATGTCTCCTGAGCAGGCGCTTCATTCCTTTGTTTCGCGCACAAACTCCCTTTCTTCTCTCGCACGGGATGGATTTATGGCGATAATCGAGGGCAACAGGGGCCTTTATGACGGTGTTGACCATGAGGGGACATACAGCACGGCCGAGCTGGCCAAACTCCTGAGCGCACCCGTGATAATAACCGTGGATTGCACAAAGGCAACCAATACTGTTGCGGCTATGATTCTGGGGTGCCAGGAAATGGACCGCGGAGTGGACATCAGGGGTGTTGTCCTCAACCGTGTTGCAACTGCCAGGCAGGAGTCGGTTATACGCAGGGCACTGAATGAAAGATGCGGCCTGCCCGTGCTGGGCGCCGTACCGAGACTGAAAAAGAATCCTATTCCGGAGAGGCATATGGGGTTGATCCCGTTTCAGGAGCATGGCAATATTGAGGAGTCGATAGCGCTCCTGGCGGAAACAGGCTCACGGTATCTTGACACGGATGCAATCCTGAAGATCGCCGCATCAGCAGGCCCCCTGAAAAAAGCAGACATCGGCCGGCGTTCTGCGGCTGCTTATAACAGCCTGCAGGCAGCGGGCTGTGCCCCCAGGATCGGTGTTATCAGGGACTCGGCCTTTCAGTTTTACTACCAGGAGAATTTTGAGGAGATCGAGAGGCTGGGTGCAAGCATAGTGGAGGTCAGCCCCCTGAAGGAGGACAGGCTCCCTGAACTGGATGCGCTTTATATAGGCGGAGGATTTCCTGAAACACATGCAATAGCCCTGGCGGATAATGCCGGCTTCAGGGATTCGCTGTATAATGCCATTCAGGATGGCTTCCCGGTCTATGCCGAGTGCGGCGGGCTGATGTATCTGGGCAGGCGCCTTATTTTGGAGGGCAGCACGTATCCTATGGTGGGTGCCCTTCCTGTTACCTTCGGCCTGCAGAAGAGACCCCTCGCCCACGGCTATACAATAGTCGAGGTCGAAAGGGACAATCCATATTTCCAGCGCAGAAAACTCTTTAAAGGTCATGAGTTTCACTATTCAAAGGTGCTGGAGATAGATGAGGACGGCGCTTATATGGCGTTTAAAGTGAAAAGGGGCAAGGGGATTGTTGATAACAGGGACGGCATGTGTTATAAAAATGTGTTCGCAGCTTATACCCATCTTCATGCCGTGGGCACGCCCGAGTGGGCGGCGGGCCTGGTGAGGTGCGCTATGCAGTATAATAAACAAAAGCCTGTAAAACGTGAGGGAGACGATCAATGAGGGCACGACCACTGCAATGTCCGTTTTGTGATAATTTCCTGCGGCGGCCTGTTGACATCAGTTTCAGGTCCATGGAGTTAACCGGCGGTATATGTACATGCGGCTCGGTTTATGTGCTGGACCGGACGGGACATAACCTCGGGGAAATCTTCATGGAAGCGTTGACCTTCGTCTGCAGGGGTGATATCGACAGGGCACTTGCATTGGATCCCGGGGATTATGATAGCATAGATTATGATTATGATCATCATTCGAATATGACGGGCGGAAGACCCAAAAGCGGTAAACTCGGCAAGCTTGTTTTTGTGAGACTGAAGGACTGAGGGAAAGTGGAGAATCATTAGGTATGATAAAGGATATATAAAATTTTTTTATTTGACCAAATAGCGTTTTTTATATTATATTTTCAAATCTCTCTTACATTCAATTATTATTTCAAGTTATTGAAAGTTTACAGGAATCATCATTCGCTTGATGAACTGAAAAGAGCGAAACCAAAAACCCATACGTAAAGAAAGGAGTCGCATAATGCCAACAATGGAATTTGAAGGAAAACAATACGAAGTCGATGAGGAGGGATACCTGATCGACTGGTCTGTCTGGACGGAAGGTATGGCTGAAGTCATGGCAAAGCAGGATGGTATTGAGCTGACAGACGAGCATTGGGAAATCATCAGATTTCTCAGAAGCTACTTTGAGAAGTACCAGATCGCTCCTATGATCAAGATTCTCACCAAGGAGATCGCCAAGACCATGGGAAAGGAAAAGGGTAACACCAAATACCTGTACGAACTCTATCCTGCCGGTCCTGCAAAGCAGGCCTGCCGGTATGCCGGACTGCCTAAACCAACCGGTTGCGTATAAAAAGAAAACCAGAGTTTAAAGGGTTGCTGCCGCTGCCTTTGACACACCGGGGGCAGGGGAAGCAACCCTTTAAAAGTAAAGTGCTTGTTCATCCCCTTGGACTGGGAAGGACCGATGTATATTGAAGAACTGCTGAAAGAAAAGAAACGGGTAATAGTGCAGAAATGGTTTGATTTGACAATAGAGACTTATCCAGAGGCGACCAGAAACTTCTTAAAGACCCCGGCAGAACAGTCTGCAAACCCCGTGGCTGAAACCATCCACTCCGCTCTGCAGGGGCTTTTTAACGGAATTATCAACAGAGAAACAACAGAGACCGGAGTCGGCTCTTATCTCGATAATGTTATAAGAATAAGGGCCATTCAGGACTTTACGCCGGCACAGGCTGTGGGCTTTATCTTCGGGCTGAAGGATGTTATAAGGGAGGAATTAAGGAGTGATATCCGCAGGCACGGGATGTATGAAGATTTGATGGGCGTTGAGTCCAGGATTGACCGGATGGCGGCGGCAGCATTTGATATATATATGCAGTGCCGCGAAAAGATATATGACCTCCGGGCCAATGAGGTCAGAAACTGGACCTACAGGATTCTGAAGCACTCGAATATGCTCAAGGAACATGAAGTCTGACTTTAATTGAGCACACGGCCGGAATTGCAGGCTGGTTCGTTACTATTCTGATTCTGACATCTGAAGAGGGGAGCTTTTCTTAGTATCCCTGATATTAAGTGATTAATTAAGGTTTTCGTAATATTCGCTATAACGCATTAAGATAGTAAAGGGGGTTAATAAATGGAAATGTTCGTTTCCTTCTGCATCGTTGTACTGCTTGCAGTGATAGCCTTTGCCGGTGTGGAACTGGTTAATCTGCAGTTTCTTTTCGGTGTCATTATTCCATATGCTGCGTTTGCGGTATTTGTTATCGGCTTTATAAACAGGGTGATCCAGTGGGGGCGCTCGCCGGTTCCTTTCCATATCCCGACGACCTGCGGGCAGCAGAAGAGCCTTCCATGGATCAAGGACAGCAAGCTTGACAACCCCTCCGGGACACTGGGCGTTATCGGCAGGATGGCGCTTGAAGTGTTCTTTTTCCGCTCCCTTTTCAGGAATCTGAAGACCGGCCTTCAGAACGGTGAACTTAAGTACACAGGGACAAAATGGCTGTGGCTGGGTGGCCTGATTTTTCATTACTCGTTTTTTATCGTCCTGCTCAGACATCTCAGGTTTTTCACCAATCCGGTACCGTCATTCGTGAGTTATCTGGATATGGTGGATGGATATTTTAAGTCAGGCGCTCCCCATTTATTGGTCACCGGATGGGTGCTGCTCGGGGCGGTCATATACCTGTTCCTGAGAAGGGCGTTTATCCCCGGTGTGCGGTATATCTCACTTACGGCCGACTATTTCCCCCTGTTTCTGATAATGGGTGTGGCCCTCTCCGGCATTATAATGCGTTATTACATAAAGGTGGATATTGTAAGTGTGAAGGAACTCACAATGGGGCTGGTAACCTTTTCCCCGGTCGTCCCTGAGGGGATAGGCTCGATATTTTTCATACACCTGTTCCTCATATGCGTCCTCTTTGCGTACTTTCCCTTCAGCAAGCTGATGCATATGGGCGGTGTATTCCTGAGTCCTACAAGAAATCTGCCCAACAACAGCAGGATGCGGAGGCATATAAATCCGTGGAACTATGACGTGAAGGTTCATACGTATGAAGAATACGAGGAAGAGTTCAGAGATAAAATGAAATCCGTAGGATTACCGGTAGAAAAGGAGTAACGACATGGCAAAATTACCAAAACCCGAAGAGCTTTCCAAGATAGACTATAAACCTCCCAGGACCGGCTGCACGTGGAGGGAAACCCCCGTGCAGTTTAAAGAGGGTATGTACTGTTTCGGCTCCAGGCCGAAGTATCTTGAAGAGGTGGGTTTCCCCAATCCCAGGGAATGGAAACCCAATGAAGAGGACTGGAAGCTGCCGGAAAACTGGAAGGATATTATTCTTGACGGATTAAAAGAGAGGCTGGAGAAGTACCGCTCATTCCGGCTCTTTATGGACATATGCGTAAGGTGCGGTGCCTGTGCGGACAAGTGCCACTTTTTTATAGGCTCAGGCGACCCGAAGAATATGCCTGTCCTGAGGGCGGAGCTTATAAGGTCGGTGTACAGGAAATACTTTACCCCGGCCGGGAAGATTTTCGGACAGTGGGCTGGCGCAAGGGAGCTGACCTATGATGTGCTGAAGGAGTGGTGGTACTATTTTTACCAGTGCACGGAATGCCGGCGCTGCTCGGTGTTCTGCCCGTACGGCATAGACCAGGCCGAGATTACAATGATCGGCAGGGAGCTCCTGAACCTGATAGGATGCAATACGGACTGGATAGCGGGCCCGGTGGCCAATTGCTACAGAAAGGGCAATCATCTGGGACTTGAGCCGCATGCCATAGTAAGCAATCTGGAATATATGATAGACGACATAGAGGAAATCACGGGCATAAGGGTTGAACCCTCTTTTAACCGGAAAGGTGCGGAGATACTCTTTGTTACACCGTCGGGAGACCTCTTCGGTGACCCGGGCACATATACGTGCATGGGATACCTGATGCTCCTCCACGAAATCGGCCTTGACTACACGTGGAGCACCTATGCATCAGAGGGGGGGAACTTCGGTTTCTTCACGTCCATGGAGATGGCAAAGAGACTCAATTACAAGATATATGCCGAGGCCAAGAGGCTGGGAGTCAAGTGGATTCTCGGTGGAGAGTGCGGCCACATGTGGAGGGTGGTACACCAGTTCATGGATACGTGGAACGGCCCGGCGGACTTCCTTGAGGAGCCGGTATCCCCTATCACGGGGACAAAGTTTGAAAATGCAAAGACGACCAAGATGGTGCATATAGCGGAATTCACCGCGGACCTTATCAAGAACGGAAAGCTCAAGCTTGATCCGAGCCGGAATGACCACTTGAAGGTTACTTTCCATGATTCCTGCAATACCTCAAGGGGTATGGGAATACTGGAAGAGCCGCGGTACATAATCAAGCACGTGTGCAACAACTTTTATGACATGTCGAAAAATGCAAGCAGGGAAAAGACCTTCTGCTGCGGGAGCGGTTCGGGCCTGAATGCCGGGGAAAATATGGAGCTCAGGATGAGGGGCGGATTCCCCAGGGCGAATGCGGTAAAGGAGGTAAAAGAGCAGCACGGGGTCAACATGCTTGCAAACATCTGCGCCATCGACAGGGCGGTGTTGCCGACATTGATGGACTACTGGGTCCCGGGTGTAAGTGTATGCGGGACGCATGAACTGGTCGGAAATGCGCTTGTTATGAAGGGCGAGAAAAAGAGGACCATGGACCTGAGACTTGAAACCCTTCCGGGTATGGAAGACAGCGAGGAGGAAGAGTAATGTATGACGGAGGCAAAATAATCATCGGTCTCATCATTTTTCTGGCAATTGTTACATTCCCTTTTTACTCGAATATCGGAAAGGCGAATGTCAAACCCGCACCGGATCTTAACACTCCGGCCATTCAGGAACTGGAGGAGAAGAAATGCATTGAGCCGACGGGCTACATGAGGGCGAACCACATGAAGCTTCTGAAACAATGGATGGATGATCTCCAGGAATTCGACAAGGACACCTACAAGGCATCCGACTGCAAGGTATATGACAGCAGTTATGACACGTGCATGGAGTGCCACGTAAGCCAGAAAAACTTCTGTGACAGGTGCCATACTTACGCTGCGGTCAAGCCATACTGCTGGGAATGCCATGAGCTGGATTAGATATGAATCGCGCTTGATATAAGGTGTTAAAAAAAATCAATGAGAGAGGAGGAAGTGTAAAAGATGATCGATGTCCAGGTTGATACTGAAAAATGCGATGGGTGTGAAGAGTGCGTGAATCTCTGCCCGTCTGAAGTCTTTCAAATGACCGACGGCAAATCAGATCCATACCAGGCTGCGGACTGTGCCAATTGCCTGACCTGTGTGGAATCATGCCCTACCAGCGCTATCACAGTAACGGAGATGTAAGCACTCCGCAAACTGCAAAGAGCGAATAATAAAAAAAGACGTTCCGGAAAATCCGGAACGTCTTTTTTGTATCTGTCTGAGAAGTATGTTTAACCCTTCTTGATGTAAATCTCCCAGTATCCCTTGTCTTCAAGTTTTACCGACTCAAAACCGTATCCCTGCTTTTCACAGTATTTGGGGATGGTGTCTTCTGCTGATGCAGGGGCATCGCAGAGTACCTTCAGCAATGTGCCCTCCGGTGCCTTTTCGATGGTCTTCTTGGTCAATACCAGGGGATAGGGACATACTCTTCCCAGTACATCAAGGGTTTGTGTCGGTGTCTGAGACTTTAAGTCAGCCATTACTACCTCCTATAAGTAAATTATTTTTAAAAGAAAAGGAGATGATTCATTTCTTCCATCTTCTTGGAAATCTCACTGTAAGGAACGACATTAACTGTCATATCCGCACCGAATTCCTCTGCATCAAGCACCAGGTCATCTTCCGACAGGCCGAACTTCTCCACATCCTCTTTGCATACCCAGATGTTGATGTCAACGAGAAGAGCCATTTTAATATGCTGCTCGGTGCTTGTCAGACCGTAATAATCCATTGCCTTCTGATCTTTCTTGCAGTTAAGAACGCCGTCTCCTATAAATGCAATATCCGCTGTAACCGTATCTCCTTCATTTAAATATACCTCAACGCTCTGCGTGGCGATTGCATGAGTAAGAGCAAGTTTGGGGTTTTCACTCTTGTATGGTGGTCTCTGGACGATAAATCCCAATTTAGTTGTTGCCATTCTTATTCACCTCCTATATGCAGAACCCTGTCAGCGCTAAAAGTGCTTGCAAGGTACCAGTCCATACTGTGTCTTTTAAAGCCTTCCATTGTAACGTCCTTGTTATAGCCGCGGGCCTCTGCGCAGGCTTCACAGGCCGTTACGGTCAATCCTTTTGCCATCAGTTCTTTAAGGGGTTTCTCGAGGTGGGAGTAATCCTTGAAGGGACGCTGGTCTTTTATCGAGAGCATTGTTCCATTGCCTGATACCCAGAGGTCGACCGTGTGCCCCTTTTCAATTGCCGCTGCAGAGAGCTTGACGGCAAAGTCGAGGTTCAGAGAGCCGACGAGTGAAGCAAAACAACCAATTGTAAGTTTTCCCATTTCTATCTTACCTCCTATATCCAAGCGGTTTTTTCATAATCATTAAATATCAGGTCGACTACATCCCCCAGTGTAATCACCTTTACCTTGCTGTCAACATTGGAAGCGTCCAGCCCCCTTGTTTCAAGGTCCTCCTTGAGGGCATAGAATTCAGCGGATTTATTCAGAAGAGCAGAGGGTGTGCCGTTTTCCTTAAGGGTGGCATGATAAACGCCGTTCTGTACCAGGATTATGCCCATTTTTTCAGGTGACAGCCGGTCAAGTGTGTCGACGGTCATTCTGTAATCGCTCACGAATACGGCTAATTTCATGTGTATACCTCCTAAATTATAGATGTTTTGGGAGTAAACGAAAGTTTACAATTTTAAATATTGACAAGGGGTTTTGTCAAGGAAGAATGAGGTTATAATAATTCCTTATACAGTAATTCAAACCAGGGTTTTTTTGTGCGGAATGTCTCGACAAGACCTACTTTCCATTTGTGATTTTCCATGAACATCATTAATCTTGCGGGCGGGGCTCCCCTGTGGGAGATAAGGATTTCTGCTTTGGCGGGTTTAATGTAACCTATTTCCCATCTGCTGCGCTCCAGTATCATGGCCGTGTCGAGATTTCTTGCAAAGGCTCTCCAGTAGTTGCTGAAGATTATCCCCCTGTTTCTGAAGTCTCCTATGATGACATCTTTTCTTATATCCTTCTGTATCTTAAGGGAAGCCTGATAGACATCGTCTATGATTGCTTCGTGAGATTTCTCTGTCAGCAGTTCCCACGCGGTATCATATCTGCCGCTTTCCAGAGAAACAAAGAACTCCTCGGCTGACTCGAGAACCGGAGCCGGCGATTGTTCGCGGTCCCGGAGGTGGTCATTGATAGTAAATGCGGGGAGGCAGCCTGCCAACAAAACGGACAGCAATATCAATACGTTATGCATAGGGAATGAATGGACGGTCTGCAAGGGAACCCCCCTGCGCAGAGGGTTCCCATGGCAACGGGATAACCGATCGTTTTAATTAATGATTTGATGTGGTGCTGTGGCCTGATGTGCTGTCGCCGCCGCCACCGCTTACAGCCAGCGCGACACCTGCGACCGCAGCCACTCCCAGGGCCGTCATACCCGTCGTGCCGCCGATGATTCCGGCGCCTACTGTGGTGCCGGCAGCAGCACCGGCCTCACCGGCCGCTATTGCAGAGGCGACTTCCGTATGCCCGGCTGCATTAAGGGCGGATACGAGGCTGTTCCGTTCAGCCACAATATGCCCCAGGATTTTGCCGCTCTCCTCTTCTATTACCGGCAGGGCAACCTGATTGCCTGTCAGGGCAGGCACTTTCTCCCCTTCCACGAAAACACCTCCGGCATTCTGCGCGAGTTCCTTTGCAGCGTCTATTGTTGCGATTGTTTCGGTCTGGGCTTCAGCCCGGGGAACAAAGCCCGCAAAAAAGACAAGAAGCGAGCAGATTAATGACAGACTCACCGCTTTTTTCATTTTCCCCTCCTTCATGCAAATATTAAGGTTAATCCTGCACCGGGCATAAAATTGCGCGGCAGTGGAACCAGCCCTGCCTTGCCGGTTTATGCACCGTTAAGGTTATCTATACAGCATTTTTTTGTCGTTGTCAAGGAACACTCCGGTGTTCCTGCCGATGAGATCAAACAGCGAACCGAAATGGTCTATATCCTGCCCGGTGTCCCTTGTCCAGGGCGACAGAATGTAAGAATAAACCCTCCTTGAATCGGTCCCTTTAAACAGCCTCAGCGGGATGGAGACACCGATCCCCTTGTCATGATAACCCCTGTTGAAGTCGTCTTCAAAAATTGATGTATCCGTAATGCTGTACCATGCCCATACGGTTACGCCGTTTATATGCTTTGATACTGTGACACGCATGCCCCTGTCCCCTGCAAGGAACCTGCCTGCTTTTATGTCCACGGCGATCTCTCTTTCGGGAATATTCAAACGGGTGTTGAAAAATGCGGTGGTGTACAGCTTGCCGGTGTCATTATCTGCAAGTTTGAACGGATTGTCCCGCCGCCGTTTTCTCACCGCGCTTCCGCTTAAGCCCAGCAGTATTCTCCCGTCAAACACCGGCATCGCGATCTCCGCGTCAACGCCTGCATACTGTACCTCCAGCAGCCCTGCCGAAAACCTGCCGAAGATGTCCGGGGAGAGCTTTCCGGTCTGGTCGAACATCAATCTGTCAAGGGCTACTTTCTCCTTTTTATAAAACACGAGATCAGACCTGACCGGTATCGAAAGAGGCTCGTTCGTGGTTGAGATGTTGTTTAAAGGATACGCTGCAAGCGCTGCAACAAATGATGAACCTTTCCACGGGTGGTAACTCAGCCATCCCTTAACGCCCAGCCGGTATTTGAAGAAACCCGAGGGATCGTTGATAAACATCTGCAGGTCGGGTTTCAGCCCGTAGCCGTACTGTTTTCTGTACATGCCCGGGGCGGTGATATCATCAGATACCGCGGTGCCGAATTCAGAAAGCAGGAGAAATTCATCAAGTGTCATTCTTCCGGTGTAGAGGTCTGACAGATCGTTCCTGTAAAATGTAAGGCCGGTTAAGGGAATTCCGTTTTCCCTGATAACGATGTGTATCCTGCGGGCATCCCGGGGCATCAGGTCTGAAAGTATCTCCATGATTACGCCTATGGCCCTTGTGTGATAGAGATATTTATCATTCTGCGCCTCTATCCATAATTCA
>JAADFS010000303.1 GCA_013152795.1 Deferribacteres bacterium | reverse complement strand
TTATTTTGATTCAAGTATAAAACGCTTGTTAATGGGTTGAGTCGGCCTGTTGTTGTGGCCTCCTATGACCGCCTCGAATTTTCTGATCTGCGCCCCTGACACCTCAATCGGGGTCTTCAGCACACTCCAGTTGACCCCTTCACTGCACGGCGGTGTGGTGAGCGAGCCGTAGAAGTGATAGTAACCCTTTTCAGCTTCAGGGGGCAGCAGGTCAGCGGCGTTGATGGATATGGAGTCCACTGTGTTCTCCTCGTTTATGACCGGGGAGATGTTGTCCCATATCTTCTGTATGACCTCATTCGCCCTGCCCTCTTTCAGGAATACGCCTACCACGGCAAGCTCGTTTTTGCTGTTTTTATGGACAAGGTGCATTTCCATACTGTAATGTTTGCCTTCCACGGTATTCTCGCTCGGTGCATGAAAATGAAACTGGAGGAGTTCGTACTTTTCACCGTCTATTATTGCCGAGCTTCCCGGCAGGTAATTGACCTGTACGGTATGGCCGTTATTGACCACCTTCAACGGCGTCGCCTTGTAAGAGAACACTATGTCCTGCAGCTCGGCCTTGTAGGTTTTGTTGATATCCACGGGTGACTGTGACTTGCCTTTTTCGCACATGGCAAAATCGTGTGACAGTTTGCCCCAGTGTTCAGGACCGTTCTCACCTGTATATCCCCACATGCCGTGCGTCGCCTGCGCCTCGGGCAAAAAGGACATTAATAATACTGCTGCCGATAAAATAAAAAGACATACTTTTCTCACCATAATTCCTCCTTCCGAAATAATATTTATTTGGCAGAATAAATTGTATATAAATTCACCCTCTATCTGAATCATGATCACTTCAAAAATATCCAGAACCCGATTATAAACATGGCACCCAGCACCATGGCAAGCCCGTAGCTGGAGAGAAGGCCGGTCTGTATGGTCCTGAATCTCCTGCTGAAGGCGCCGATCAATGCCGGCACGCCGTTTACAATGCCCTCTATTATCTTTGCATCAAAAAAGCCGAGGATTATCCTCTCCGATGCCTTGAGCGTGGGCTGGACAATGGTCTTGCTGTAAAGCTCATCCACCCAGTACTTGTTATACAACAGCCTGTAAACCGGCTGAAACATGGCACCCAGTTTCCCGGGCAGGTCGGTCTTCCTGATATACATGATATAGGCTATCAGTATTCCCAACAGACCGACTGCAATGGATATTCCCATCACGGCCAGCTCTTCGGCATGTGAACCCTCGCTGGCCGGGTGGCCGAGCACCGGCGCAAGGAATTCCCCGATCTTGTCCGCATGTTCCAGGAAGATCGGCGGAATGCCCACCCAGCCCGCGGCCACAGCGCCGACTGCAAGAAATATCAGCGGCACGGTTATCACAGGCGGTGACTCATGGAGATGGTGCTCCTGCTCAGGGGTTCCGCGGAACTTGCCGTGGAACGTCAGGTATATCAGCCTGAATGAATAAAATGCGGTCAGAAGGGCCGCTGCAGTGGCAAGGAAAACCTGCCGAGTCCTCCACTGAGGTACGCCCTCCAGAGTATCTCGTCCTTGCTGAAGAAACCCGCAAACCCGGGTATGCCCGAAATGCTCAATGAGGCGAGAATAAACACCCAGTAGGTGATGGGCATGTATTTTTTCAGCCCGCCCATCTTCTGCATATTCTGCTCATCATGCAGTGCATGGATAACGCTTCCCGAGGCAAGGAAGAGCAGGGCCTTGAAGTAGGCATGCGTATACAGGTGAAAGATTCCCGCTGTATAGGCCCCCACCCCGAGCGCAAGAAACATGTACCCTAACTGGCTCACCGTGGAATATGCTATGACCCTCTTTATATCATTCTGTACAAGCGCAATGGTGGCCGCAAAAATGGCGGTCACGCCTCCGACAACCGCAACCGTGGCCATTGCCGATGCGGACAGGTTGAAGAGCGGGTTGCTGCGGGCAACCATGAACACACCTGCCGTAACCATGGTTGCGGCGTGTATCAGTGCAGATACCGGAGTGGGGCCTTCCATTGCGTCCGGCAGCCACACATGCAGCGGCAACTGCGCTGATTTACCGACGGCACCGCAGAAGAGCAGCAGGCATATAACGGTAATAGTGTCAAACTGGTAACCGAGAATATTAATGGTCTGGCCCACCACGCTGCCTGCATTGTCAAATACCTTCACATATTCAAGGCTCCCGAATGTGAGGAAAATCAGTATCACACCGAGGCCGAAACCGAAGTCTCCGAACCTGTTGACTATAAAAGCCTTCTTGCCTGCATCCGCAGCAGACTTCTTGTGGAACCAGAAACCTATCAGGAAGTAGGAGCACAGGCCGACGGCCTCCCAGCCGAAATAAAGGAGCAGGTAATTGTTGGCCATGACAAGGATGAGCATTGAAAACACAAACAGGCTCAGATATGCAAAGAAGCGGTAATACCCGCCGTCGCCGTGCATATAACCTATGGAATAGATAAAGATAAGGGTGCTGATGGATGTAACCACCATCAGCATTATGGCGGTGAGCTGATCAATGAGAAACCCTATGGACACATTGAAATCACCGGAGACGATCCAACTGTATATATTTATATTAATGACCTTTCCGCCCACCACATCCATGAAGGCGCTGACAGCAAGGATGAAAGAGGCGAACACGGCCGGCACTGCAATCCAGTGGGCCTTGTCTTTTATGTGATTGCGCCCCAACAGGATGGTTATGACAAATGCAATAAACGGCAGTAACGGTATTAATATATATTTCACCATGTCTTATCCTTCAATCAATGACTCATCCTTTCAGGAGGTTGATCTCATCCACCTTGATGGTGGGGTTGTTCTTGTAATATGCGATTATTATGGCAAGGCCGATGGCCGCCTCCGCCGCGGCCACTGCGATTACAAAGAAGACAAGCACCTGTCCCCTCATGGACTGCAGGTAATGGCTGTAGGCGACCAGGCTTATATTAACGGAATTCAGCATCAGCTCAATGGACATGAATATCATGATCAGATTGCGCCTTGTAAAAAAACCCACAACCCCGATGCTGAACACCACGGCGCTCAGAATTATGTACCAGCTTAAAGGAACCATATCACACCCCGCAAAAATCCCGAATCCTGAATCTTAACCCCTGCATTTCGACTCCTGCATCCTGAATACTGCATCATTACCCTATCCTTTTCTTTGCAAGCACTACTGCACCTATGATAGCCACAAGGAGCACAAGGGAGGCTATCTCAAACGGCAGGAGATACTTGGTATACATCACCTTTCCCACCGTCATTATGCTGCCTTCCGACCTTATGGCCTCTATTGAATATTCCCCAAGCGGCGGGAGCACGCTTATTCCGGCAACAACCGCCACCACGAACAGGGCGAATATCACCCCTACGACCGCACCCAGCACCCAGTGTTTCTGGACCTTCCGGACTGTCAGCTCTTTTTTCAGATTCAGCAGCATGATAACGAACAGAAACAGCACCAGTATGGCCCCCGCGTACACTATTATCTGTATGGCGGCCAGGAACTCGGCATTCAGGAAGAGATAAAGGCCGGCTATGTGTACAAAGAGGACCAGCATCCACAGGACGCCGTGGACAGGGTTCCTCCTCGTTATCATAACAACGGACAGCAATGTTATCATGCCTGCAAAATATGCAAAAAACCACTGTGGTGCCGTCATGTCGCCTTTTT
>JAADFS010000302.1 GCA_013152795.1 Deferribacteres bacterium | reverse complement strand
CCCTGGAAACAAGAGTAACCGGCTTTATGCCTGTACATAATGCAAGATGGATAGAGTCGAAGGGGTCGAGTAAATGTTCTGACTGAAGGGTGTTTGCTTTAAGAAGATTGATTTCATCAGGAATAATGACTTCAAATACCGCAGTTCACGGCCCGATGCAGTTTCATTTTCCTGTACAAGCCAGTTTACAACCACGTCGGTGTCAAGAAGTATAATTGGCTTCATGAACTATTATTTTACTTTACCGTATGATGTGCTTCTCAATTCCCGCACGAATTCGGTTGATGTCTTTCCATCCGGGATTATGCCTGCATATTTCCCCAATAGTTCATTAGAGACCTTTCGCCTGGACTTTGAAGATTTTTGTATTTTTTTAAGTGATTTTATTGCTTCATTCAAGGTTGAAGACATATTAAATCCCCCTTTTAAAATTTAGCTTAACAAAGGCATTGTGTTTAGTCAATCGGATTGGTCACCTGCTTGTTGAAGGTTACCCCTGCTGGCTGCACAACTGTAAGGATCATTCATTTCCTCCTGAACATCCTGTTCAGCTCATCCATTGACAGTATGATTCTCGTGGGCCGGCCGTGGGGGCATTTATCGGGCTCTTCCGCGGCGTCGAGCTCTGCCAGCATTTTCGAGAGTTCTTCATTTGTAAGATGTCCCCTGCCCCTTACCGACCTGTGGCATGCAAGGCTTGCCGCTGTCCTTTTCAGCAGGGTTTCTTCCGACAAATCGCTCTTTATCCCGCTTGTCTCCTCCTCGATGATACCGGCCGCAATATCCATGAGCAGTCCCCTGAGGTCCGCTTTGCGGAGGTCCCGGGGCAGTGCCCTTACGATTATGTTGTTTGCACCGAAATCTTCGATATCAAGGCCGAAGCCCCTGAGGAAGTCCCTGTGTTCAATAATAATGCGGAATTCCTTGACCGGCAGTTCTATCCTTACAGGCAGGAAAAGCGGCTCTGCCTCAATGGATGTCTTTTTCAGAAATCTTTCGTACAGTATCCTTTCGTGTGCGGCATGCTGGTCAATAATAACGAGTCCCCTGTCCGAGACGGTTGCCACAAAGGATTCGCCGATATGGAAAAATGAACGCACCTCCTGCATGATTCCGGAGGTGAAGAAATCCGCCTGCACATTATCGGATACAACGGTTGCCGGTTCAGTGTGCGGCGTATTGTCCCGCGGTGTGTACGGCGTCGGGGTCGTCCCGCGGTATGCGGTGGGCTGTGGCGCCGGGGGGGATGACACGTCTATTTCGTACCCTGGATTAAGCGCTTCGTAAACAGCAGCGCCTGTAACCCTGTGTATCTCATCCGGCCTTTCAAATTTTACTTCTCGCTTTGCCGGATGGACGTTTACATCCACTTTTGCCGGGTCGATTTCAAGAAACAGGAAATAGGCCGGATGCCTGTCCCCTGAGATTGCATCGCGGCAGGCACTGTAGACTGCATGGCTTACGGTAGTATTTTTTACGGGTCGCCTGTTCACAAAGATAAACTGGTGGCTCCTCGACGCCCTGGTAAAATCAGGTGATGATATAAACCCGCTGATCCTTATGCCGTCCGATTCCTTTTTCACCTCCAGGAACTCACCGGCCGTTTCCTCCCCGTAAAGCTGTATGAATCTCTCTTTCAGGCCTGACGCGGCAGGGGCGTTTATGAGATGGTTCTTATTATGGATGAGTGTAAAGGATATGCCGGGATATGCAAGGGCCTTCTGGAGCACTGTCTCGATAATGTGTGAAAGCTCGGTTGTGATGGTCTTCAGGAACTTCTTCCTTGCCGGCGTGTTGTAAAACAGATCCCTTATCTCCACGGTCGTACCTTTTACAGGGGGTGCTTCGGAGACCACCCTTTGCCGGTCGGCGCCGATCTCCACCCTTGTGCCTGTATCCGAATTGCCAGAGAATGTCGTCAGGGTGACCTTTGACACCGAGGCTATTGCAGGCAGGGCCTCCCCCCTGAAGCCGAGCGTGGATATGCCGAAGAGTTCCTCTTCAGTCCTGATCTTGCTGGTTGCATGCCTCTGGAAGCACAGTGAAGCGTCTTCCCTGTCCATTCCGGTTCCATTGTCGGATACCTTTATCAATTTCCTGCCGCCGTGCAGGACTTCCACATCGATTGCGGTTGCAGCGGCGTCAATGGCATTATCGACAAGCTCCCTCACGACCGCTGCAGGCCGTTCTATGACCTCGCCCGCGGCTATCTTGTCGATAAGATTATCCGGAAGAATTGAGATCCTTGACATTTTAAGGTTTTCCGGCAGACTTCCCTGCCTGTTTATGCAACTAAGCTTTATTCTTTATTGCCTTTTCAAGAAAAATAAAAAACCTGCCCGACCGCTTGTATGCCAGGTATAGATAGAGCTCGATAAAGAAACTGTAATTCCTGTTCTTCCACCTCCAGAGCGACAGTTTGTGCAGGGGCCCGAATATGAGTCTGCTCCAGAAGTTCTTTAAAAACCTGTCATAGCGGAATGCAAGAAACGAATTGATGTATATCGCATTCAGCAGCTTCGGGTTCTTCACCCACGGGTTCCTGACCTCGTCATTGGTAAAATTCTTCCACCCCTCGAGGTGTGAAGGGGGCCTGAAACCGGCCTTGACGGCCTCTTCATACAGGAGTGTCCCCGGCAGCGGCACATAAGGCTGGATAGGCACTTCCGCCCCCGGATGCCTCCTGCGTATTTCATCCGCAAAGTCCAGTGTCCTGTTCATCTGCTCTTCAGTTTCATTGGGAAGGCCGATCATGAGCGAGTACAGGGTCGGTATGCCTCCCTTTGAGACAACACTGATCCCCTTGTCGATCATCTTCCTGTTCTGGCCCTTCCTGATATATTTCAGCACCTCATCGTCAGGCGACTCTACGCCGAAAAACAGGTATACGCAGCCGCTTTCCTTGAATTTCCTGAGAAGCTCCTCGTTGAATGTGTTTATCCGCACATTTGCAATCCATTTGAAATTCAGCTCCTTCAGCAGGTCCAGGATATCGTACATGAGGTCTTTCCTGCCCGCCAGAAAGGTATCATCATAAAAGGTCATCTTGTGGACCCCCAGTTGTTTCAGCTTCAGTAGCTCGGCCCTTACCTTGCCCGGGCTCTTTACCCTGCATACGTTTTTGTGGAAGAACACGTTATAGCAGAAGCCGCACTTGTGCGGGCATCCCCTTGATGATTCATAGCCTATGTTTTCCAGTGTGTCACCGGCCCTCCTTACATACTCGGACAGTATCTCCCTTCCCTTGCCGTCATAGGGAAACGGCAGTGTCTCGATGTCCAGGAAGTCCCTGTCCGGATTGAGGATGTTCCTGCCGTCTTTTTTCCAGCCGAGCCCGTTGATATTGCTGAAATCCTTTTCTCCTTCCTGCAATGCCCTGACAAGCTCAAGCATGGTCTGCTCCCCCTCTCCCTTGACGACGAAATCCACGAGAGGGGACTCAAGCGTTTGCTCCGCCATCATGGTGGGATGCGTACCGCCCCAGACAAGGGGGATAGCAGGGTTGATCCTGCGGGAAATCTTTGCAAGGCGCAGGGTGTTCTTTATCTGGAAACAGGTCATGGTCGAGAGGCCTACAAGGATGGGGTTTCTCTGAACCAACCGGATGAAACGCTCTTTTTTGTGTATCCTCTCATCAAAATACTCGACCTCTATTCCGTGCTGCTCCAGGTAGGCGCCCACAGAAAGTATTGCGAGGGGTGTCCACGCGTGATAGGGAAAAGGGCTTGCATTTGCATAGCCTAAAACAACCAGGTTTTTTTCCATAGTCTTATCCGGGAATAGTATCCTTGTCTGTAAAAGGATAGGCCAGCACTGCATAGACCGCAGAGCCCATTATTTCAATGCCCAGAAGGTAATTCAGCGGCAATGCCTTCAACGCAAACGGGAGGCCGGCTTCCTTTCTCATGAAATTCCACCATTTCAGATTCGACACCAGGTAAACGGCGATCAGAAACATGAAAGCAGGTTTTGCAGTGCTTAAATACGGCATGAGAAAGAGCAGGAGGAAGCTTGAAAAGGCGCATATCGCCGCTATGCCGTTGGCCGGTGAAGTCGGGCCCGCATTGTCGAGCTGTTTCTCCCTGAAGAACAGGTGCACCCACATTACGGTGCGCCTGAAGTAAATTTTAAGGGCCTGCCTGAAATCCGCAAACTGGTGTTTTACAATCATGCGTGGATTCAGGATAATGCTGTCCGTTTTATTTATCCTTCTTGCCAGCTCGAAGTCCTCGACATCAGCCCCCCTGTAATTTTCATCATAGCCTCCGATTCTCAGAAACAGCTCCTTTTTTATGGCCCCGCACCTGGGTGCAAAGACGCTTACCCTGTCGAACTGCCGTCCGATGAGATGTATGTATTCGAACATCGCCATATATCTCGGCACAAATCCGCTGTTCAGCGGCTCGGTGGAGCAGATACCGATGACGCAGTTTGCCGACGGGTTTTTTTCAAAGTAGTCTTTTACCTCGCGGATGGTCCCGTCAAGCACAATGACATCCGAATCAAGGAAGAATATGATATCGCCGGCCGCCGCCTCAACCCCCTTGTTCCGTGCCCTTGCAGGGCCGGCGTTCCTGTCGGAGCGTATGACCCTTACCGGATAATTTTCCGCGATTTTTACGGTGTTGTCAGTGGAGCAGTCGTCGACAATGATCACTTCCATGTCATCGACCGCCTGTCTGAATATGGAGTCCAGAAGGGCCGGCATGAATCTTTCCGCGTTATATGTGGGGATGACGACTGAAATCATTCAACTTTAAGTATACCTTAACATTGCATGAACGGGCAAGAGAGTTGCTGGGAATAAAGTTCAGAGTTCTAAGTTCAGAGTTCTAAGTTCTGAGTGCAGGGTGCAGAAAAAAACAAGTCCCCCCTCCCCTCGCGGGAGGGGGTTAGGGGGAGGGGGGGTGACCTCTTACCTCTGACGGAATCGCAGGTAAAGCTTTTTGCGCAAGGCTCTCCTGCCGGTTTTTTATTTGGAGAATAAAATAATGAGGGAAAAATTATCAGGAATTCAGGAGCTTGTTGAAGGGGTAGCGCCTCAGGAATCCTATGAACTGTTCAATCGTATGGGAAGGCTCTTTGGACTTTTTATATACAAGGGAAAAGTCCCTGACGAATTTGTCTTCCTTGAAGACCGCTGTCTTGAGGCTTCCATAGCGGCATTCTTTTCTCGCGGCCCACCTTGATAGGATTGATGTGCCCAGCCCTTCCTCGACAGCGCTCTTGATGGACTCGGTACTGCCCATGATAAGGGATATCTTCAGGTTCTGCTGGAGTATCCCGTGCTTTGAGAGGTACTTTTCAATCGCCTGTCTTGTGCCCGAGCCCTCTTCCCTGAATATCAGGGGCTCCCTTGAAAGTTCCATAATGGAGATGCTGGATTTTTTGGCCAGGTGATGATGCGGGGACATGATGAGTACCATTTCGTCGGGAATAAGCTTTTCCATCTTCAGTTTCTGTTTGTTGACCTCTCCTTCAACAAGGCCCACATCAACGCTTCCCGCATTCAAGAAATCAATCACGTTTTTGGTATTGCCGATGTGTATGTGTACGCCCACCTTGGGGTATCTTCTCTTGAAGTCGGATATCACGGGCGGCAGGACATAGTTGCCTATCGTGGAGCTGGCGCCTACTGATATGACGCCTTTTACAAGACCGGTGACCCCGCCTATCTCTTTTTCAGCGGCTGCGTAAAGGGCGTTGATCTCCTTTGCATATTTGTACAGCATGTCTCCTGCCTTCGTAAGCGTGATAATGCATCCGGAACGGTTGAAGAGTTTGGTCCCGTACATCTCTTCGAGTGCCTGGATCTGCAGACTCACGGCAGGCTGGGTAAGGCGGATTATCTCCGATGCTCTTGAAAAACTCTTTGTCTCTGCGACTATGCAAAATACTTTTAATTTATGATCGTCCATGGTGATACTTAATTCTACATTAAGATTTTTAATAATGTCAATCACTGTACCGCCGTTTTTTTCGATTTAAAAATCCACGGCAGGCCTTTTTTCAAAATCATGATGCAATAAAGTTTATTAATGAGAATATTATCAATAATTGCCTTGACAGGGAGAGCATTAATTGGTTTATAATGTTATAGTTTTTTTCCGTTTCCGAAAAAAACTGTCATTTTATATAGTTATCACCGGCGCAACACGACACCATAAAAATAATAAAACAGAAAGGAGGTTTTATGAGGTTATTTATTGCATTGGTTTTTCTCATCTCCTCTGTGGTCACCCTTCCCCAGGTATCACTCGCCCAGAAGGCCACAACCGTAGATGAGCTGGCGGCAATGTACAATATCGACACGTGCATAGACTGCCATGAAGACACCCACGATGAATGGAAGAACTCCTGGCACAGCCAGACTATTTCCGATTCACGGGTTGTAAGGACATGGAGAACCTTTATCCTGAGGGGTCTTGATAAATCGGATCAAACCACGAGAAAGGACCTCTCAATGTGTCTCCGCTGCCATCTCCCGCAGGTCAAGGATGCAACGGACGGCCTTGTAGAGAAGATCGCCGATTTGATAGTTACTGCGGCTGATGCCAAGAGCAAGGCAAAGAGGGAGAGCGCGAAGAAAGAGCTGTCTAAACTGAATGTAAACTGCCTTATCTGCCACAACCTGAAAGGAGCGCCTGACGGCAATCCCCAGGCAAAAACAATTTACGGGCCGAGGGGCTCAACAGATACACCTCACAAGGAGGAGATAGGATTTGAAACAGTAAAGTCTGATGTCATCAAAACCTCCCAGTTCTGTGCGCGGTGCCATAACGGCTGCCAGGGACTGCCTTTGGGTGTATGCTCTTCGGTAGTTACCAGCTACAATGAGCACTATGTGAAGAACGGCGGCAAAAAGACCTGCCAGGACTGCCACATGCCGGGCGATGAGACCAAGAGCCATAAGTTTCCGGGGATCTTTGACGTGGATTTTGCAAAGACCGCAGTTGATATAGAGATTGTGGCCAGCAAGTCACGGTATATCTATCACCTGGAGAACAAGATTGTTCCCGCCATCGGCATGCGCGTCAAGGTGACAAACACAGGAGGCCATGAATGGCCGCACGGCTGAGTATACATACCTAAAGCGGCACTGGATGTGACAAGACCAGAACGGCAAGGTAGTATTCTCAAAGACAAAAGAGTATGCACTGTATGACCTGCATTACCCTGAATACAACAAGGAAGGTTACCTCGGTCTCAATGACTGGGATATAACCGCTATGTATCGCTCAAACTTCGGCGTTGAGCCCTTTGAGGAAGATATCCAGAAATTTGTAATTCCACTGCCAGCAGGCACAAAGGCTGCGGATATAGAGGCCTCTTTCAGATTTATCTATGAAAAAGGAAAAGAGGCTGTGTGGAAGAAGGCAACCAAACGCGTCGAATTCTGAGCCCTGTTGTAACTTTCTGAAAGAAGAAGGGCTTTATTCCGCTGCATGGGGGAATAAAGCCCTTTTTTTATGAGCAGTGTAACCTTTAATGTTGCCATAAACGGACAGGAAAGTTCCGGGTTGCGAGTTGCGGGGAACAAAAAGTTCAGAGTTCGGAGTTCAAAGTTAAGGGTGCAGTTGTCAGGGGGGCATGATGAAACAAGTCCCCCGGTTCTGAACATGCCGTGCCTGTTGCCTCAAAATAAAATCTTGATGAAAAGCCGTGTTGAAAAAAAAGGTTTCAGCATGTAAAATTTACAGGCGCATTTCAGAAAGTATTACGCGGGTAATCATGAAGAGACTCTACATTGTATTAATCATACTGGTCGTGGCGGCAGCAGGCTGCAGCAAGGAGAATGTAAAACCGTCTCCTGATTCCCTTTTGGCCACTGCCGCTTTCAGCCGTATTGAAAAAATAAAAAAGGCATATGAAGCAAAAGACAGGGATGAACTGCGGAATACTGTAAGCGCTGAAACAGCCGACAGTATCCTGAAGAATCTTTTCTTTGAAAAGGCCGAACTGTCTTTTACTCCAAGGCTGGTGAGGATAGGCGCCTCATCCGTGACGGTTAATTTGAACTGGCGGGGCACCTGGTGGACTGCCGGAGACGGAAAGATCGAAGACAGAGGGGTGGCCGACCTCGTTCTGGAGAAGGAAACAATGAAACTGCTCCGCATAGAGGGGGACAACCCTTTTCAGACACCCATAGCCGAGTAACACGCCTTTACCTTAATGTTGTATAAATGGCAGGAGGGCCTGCCGTAAAACCTTTATAAAGCGATGGGATATCGGAAATATGTCTTTATTGCAGGAAGTAACGGAGAGTGAAATTCCAAAACACGTCAATATGCTGTGCAAAATATTTCCTGAAGGTATCGCAGATAAAGCTTTTCCGGCAGGCCCTCCTGCCCGCAGGCGATGTTTTTATGCCATTGTAAAGTTTACATTGGGGATGCCGGGGTCGTAAGGCCGGGTGTTCCGGATATGATGTTGTTTATTCTATAATATAAGGATGCCGAAGTGGCGGAACTGGCAGACGCGCTAGGTTCAGGGTCTAGTGGAAGCAATTCCGTGCGGGTTCGAATCCCGCCTTCGGCACCATTTCCCACTTTCCCCTTTTCACCGGCCTCTTCAGGGCCGCTTTCAGTATTTTCAGGAATTCGCTGCGCCGGATCTCCCGTGCCCCGAGGCTCAGGAGGTGAGGAGTGGTTATCTGGCAGTCTATGATGGAGAAATTCCACTCTGACAGTTGTTCGACAAGCCGTACAAAGGCAACCTTTGATGCATTGCTTTTTTTCGTAAACATGGATTCCCCGAAAAAGGCCGAACCGAGGGAGACGCCATAGAGCCCTCCGGCCAGTTCACCGTCAGACCAGCTCTCCACTGAATGGGCATAGCCTGAATGGTGGAGGCGTATATAGGCATCGATCATTTCAGCGGTGATCCATGTCCCTCCATCGTTTTTTCTGTGTATCCCGGCGCAGTTCCTTATAACGGATTCAAAGGCAGTGTCCATGGTGACCGTGAATATGCCTTTTTTCATTGTCTGCCTCAGGCTCCTTGACACCTTCAGTTCATCAGGAAACAAGACAAGGCGCGGGTCAGGGGACCACCATAAAACAGGATCACCGGCGGAGTACCACGGGAAGATACCCATTGAATATGCAAGCAGCAGGCGGGATTCGCTCAGGTCCCCTCCGACTGCAAGCAGGCCGTTGTCTTCCGCAAGCTCAGGCGGAGGGAAAACGAGTTCATCCGGCAATCTGAAAACAGGCATTTTAAAGAATATCTCCCTGCGAAGGGCGGGTTTTCCGGCAGGCCGCCGTGCACCGTTTATACAACTTAAGGGTTAATGTGAATAATCAAATTCAAGCCCCTCGTTGTCTGCATCTATATGGACATTTCCGCCCCTGCAGAGCCTTCCGAAAAGGACTTCTTCAGACAGGACATCCTTGATCTCCCTCTGGATGAGCCTTCCCAGCGGCCTTGCGCCGAAGCGGGGGTCATAGCCGTGTTCGGCAAGCCAGTCTCTCGCCCTTTCCGAAACCGTCACATTGACCTTCCTGTGCTGTAGCTGGTGTTTGAGCTCTGTTATGAACTTATCAACCACCTTTTTCATTATATCCGGTGTCAGCGCATTGAACGTGATCGTGCAGTCAAGCCGGTTTCTGAATTCAGCGCTGAAGAGTTTGTTGATCGCATCCATGCCTTTTGCCCGTGTATCCCTGCTCCTGTCACCGAATCCGATGGAGCTCTTGCTCATCTCCTCGGTGCCGGCGTTTGAGGTCATGATCAGTATGACATTGCGGAAATCCGCCTTTTTGCCGTTGTTGTCGGTGAGGGTGGCATAATCCATTACCTGAAGGAGTATGCTGAATATATCCGGATGGGCCTTTTCAATCTCATCCATGAGGAGGACACTGTACGGGTGCCTTCTGATTGCATCCGTCAGGAGCCCGGCCTGGTCAAAGCCCACATAGCCCGGCGGCGCTCCTATGAGGCGGGCCACCGTGTGTTTTTCCATGTATTCACTCATGTCGAAACGTATGAACTCTATGCCCAGGACAGAGGCGATTGTCTTTGAGACTTCCGTCTTTCCCACACCCGTGGGCCCTGTAAAAAGGAATGAGCCTATGGGCCTGTCAGGCGCACCGAGCCCCGCGCGTGCCCTCTTGATTGAAGAGGCCAGCGAACGGATGGCCTCATCCTGTCCGAATACCGCCTTTTTCAGCTCGTCCTCGAGTCTTTTCAGTTTCTCGGTATCGGATGTGGAGACATTGCGTTTCGGTATCTTCGCCATCCTGGCGACGACGGATTCGACCTCAGGCTGGCCCACGGTCTTTTTGCGGGCAAACGAAGGGGAAAGCCGTAACAGGGCCCCTGCTTCATCAATAACGTCAATCGCCTTGTCCGGCAGGTATTTATCGTTTATATATTTCGAGGACAGTTCGGCGGCGGCCCTGAGGGCCGTATCCGTGTATCTGACACCGTGATGTTTTTCATAATAAGGCCTCAGGCCCTTCAGTATGCGGAATGTCTCCTTTGCGCCGGGTTCGTAAATCTCTATCTTCTGGAAACGCCTCGAAAGCGCCCTGTCTTTTTCAAAATAATTCTTATACTCTTCGTAAGTGCTTGCGCCGATACAGCGTAATTTGCCGGTATTCAGGATAGGTTTCAGAATATTCGATGCATCCATTGAACCGCTGCTTGTGGCCCCTGCGCCGACAACAGTGTGTATCTCATCAATGAAGAGGATGGCATCAGGGATTGATTCGAGATTCCTGATGGTTGACTTGAGCCGGGCCTCAAAGTCTCCCCGGTATTTTGTACCGGCAAGCATTCCCCCCATATCGAGCTGAAAAATGCGTGCCCGTTTCAGGACACCGGGAACCTCGCCCCTGTGGATTTTCAGGGCAAGGCCCTCGACTATCGCGGTCTTGCCCACCCCGGGCTCTCCTACAAACACGACATTGTTCTTCCTGCGCCTGCAGAGCACCTGTATGGTCCGCTTTAATTCATTTTCGCGGCCCACGAGGGGGTCGATGCCGCCCTCAGCAGCCTTGCGGACCAAGTCAACGGTGAACTGCTTCAGCGTGTCCTTTTTTGAAGACTGTTTTTTCCCGGGCGCCGGTTTGGTTTCAGGGGGATGCGGGGTCTCTTCCACAAGCCCGTCGAATGTCTTTGATATACCGTGTGAAACATAATTCAGCACATCAAGCCGCGTTATGCCCTCGGACAGGAGGAAGTGCACCGCGTGTGATTCCTTCTCAAGAAATATGGCCGACAGTATATCCCCTGCATCGGCCTCCTGCTTTTCAGATGACCTCACATGGTTTACGGCTGTCCTGAAGACCCTCTGGAACGCGATGGTAGGCTCGGGGTATTTCTTGGAATTTTCGGGATATTTCGGTATGTGCTTGTCGAAAAAACCCTCCAGCAACGACTTCAGTGTTTCTATATTCCCGCCGCAGCAGGTGATTATCTCGATTCCCCATTCATCATGAATAATGGCGAACAGTATATGTTCCACCGTAAGATATTCATGGCGCCGCGTCCTGGCGTCCCTTACGGTGGCTTCAATAGTTATCTCCAGTTCCTTGTTTATCATTCCTTCTCCATTGAGCATTGAAGGGGAAAGCCGTTCTGCCGGGCGAGTTCGACGACGGCAGCGGTCTTCGTCTCGGCGATCTCGCGCGTATACACGCCGGCCAGCCCCTTTCCGTTTTTGTGCACGTGAAGCATTATCTGTGTGGCCTCCACAGGGGGTTTATTGAAGACCGTCTCGAGGATATGGACAACGAAATCCATGGTTGTGTAATCGTCGTTAAGAAGGAACACCCTGTAAAGCGGCGGTGATTTTACCTCCTGCCGTTCCTTCAGTTCGAGTTCTTCATCCAGGTTTGTTTTGAATTCATCCATGGTTTTGCCTCACGAATATGCTTGCTGATATTGATATTTTAACTCGAAAAAACAATAAAGGAAAGTACGGGCGCAGGCGCGGTTCTCCGGGTTGTCAGCGGCTGAAAAAATGATACACGGACATTTTCTGCTATAATTGTTTTATTGTATCTGATAGAAGATATCCTTAATGTTGCATAAACGGGCAGAGGAGTCTGCCGGAAAACCTTTATAAAGCGATAGGATATTGGAAGTATGTTTTTGTTGCAGGAAATAACAAAGAGTGAAGTTCCAAAAGACGTCAATATGCCGTGCGGAGTATTTCCTGAAGGAATCGCAGATAAAGCTTTTCCGGCAGACTCCTCTGCCCCGCTGGCAGTATTTTATACCACTGTAAGGTAAACGGGCGGGAGAACCTGATGAAGATTGTCATAGGCCGGCTTTCCGCACTTTTTTTAACATTGTTTCTGGTTGTAGCGAATGCCGTCCTCATAGAAACCCTTCTTGATATGTACGGCATCAGTGGTCACAGGCTCTTTACCGGATTCCTGGGTACATCGCTTATCATATTGTCTTTCGGATATTCGTTAAGAAAGAGAAAGAAACTGATAACCTCCGGCAGGATCAAGGGATGGCTGTTTGCGCACGAATGGCTTTCCATTGCCGGATCGTTTATTATTTTCATACATACAGGCACGCATCTGAACGCGGTTGTTCCGCTGATCACCCTCGTATTCATGTTTACTGCCTTTGTCAGCGGTCTGATAGGAAGGTATGTGTATGAGAGGGCGAGGAGCAGCCTGAGGATGCAGAGGGAAAGGCTTAAAGAGAGCGGCCTGCCGGAAAGCGACATTGAACAGAGGCTGTGGGCCCTGGCGATAACATCAGAGGCCCTGTCAAAATGGAGGGCGGTGCACAAGCCCATTGTCTCGATTCTTGCCGTTATGGTTTTATATCATGCGGTCTCCGCCCTGTATTACGGAGGTTTTTGATGAAAAAAAATTATTCCTTTTACCTGTTTATCGGAGTGTTGATTGTTTCTCAACTGTTTCTTCTGGGACTGAAGTATCCGGCCCCTCTTTATTCACCGGGGGATGTCACCCGGAAACATTCGGAACTCAGATGCAGGGACTGCCACGCGCCCTTCAGGAAGGTCCCGTCAGAGTCATGCTCAAAGGCGGGATGCCATCCTGCCGGCAAGATCGGGAAAAAGCCGGCGGTCAGGCAATTACATACCGCATTGACGGGCATGGATTGCCTTGCGTGCCATACCGACCACCTCGGGCCTGAGGGCAGGATAACCAAATCCTTTGATCACAAATCGGTCTCCGGAATTGAAAAATGTATTGACTGCCACCGCGCCCCTGGAGACAGGATCCATATCAAGGGCGCGACTGACTGCAGGGCCTGCCACGAGATAAAGGCGTGGAAGCCCTCCACATACAACCACGACGATTACCTGTACCTTGACAAGAACCATAATGTGCTCTGCAGCAAGTGCCACGACAGGAATGTCTATAAAAAATACACCTGCATGAACTGCCACGAGCACGCTTCAAGGGGCATAATCAGGGAACACGAAAAAGAGCGCATACGTGAATTTGGAGACTGCCTCAGGTGCCATAGCGTATATTTCAACGGGAGAAGATACGGTACGGAGAAGGTAAGGGAAGGCATGGTGGATGACGACGATGATGACCACGACGGAAAGCACAGGGACCATGATGATGACGATGATGATTAGGATACTCTTTGTCATTAATGTTGCATAAACGGGCAGGAGAATTGCGGGTTCGAAGTTCTGAGTTCTGAGGACAAAGTTAAGGGTGCAGGGTGCAGTTGTCAGGGTGCAAAAACAAGTCCCCGAGAGGGTCAGCGGGAGGGGGCTGAGCTGTTACCACTTCAGAAATAACGGATAAAACTTTCCCCGGCACCCCGCTGGCGGTATTTTATGCCGCTGTTAAAGTTACATTTTCATTTTTATGAAATACAATTGCAATGGCCGACCGGGTTCATTCTTTGCATAAAAACCTAATGCCCACCTTCCGCATTTAATGGTTCTTTAAGTAAACGTCGTCCATGCACTACCGACATTATAATTACCCGCCCTTGATCTTCTTCTTTATCTGTTGAACCACCGAGAGGTCTCCCTGACAACTTCCTCATGTGAAACAACTCTTCCCTCACGGACATCTTTTTCAGCAGCCTCCCTTGCACCCGTTATGCAAGCTTAAGGTAAACCTTAAGTGAAATTCTTTTTTGCAAAATAGAAATCAAATGCTATAATACAAATCATGATTAAACGGCTCGTCCGGAAACAGATAGAAGAGCGCCTTGCGGCTTATCCGGCCGTTGCCCTGGTGGGGCCGCGACAGTGCGGCAAGACTACGCTGGCGCAGACCATGCGCGGAGTGTACTTCGACCTGGAGCAGGAGTCCGACCGCCTGCGCCTGGACCTCGAATGGGACGAACTCGTGGCCGGCAAGGAGCTGCTCATCCTGGACGAGGCCCAATCGTGGCCGGATGTTTTCGCGCGCTTGCGCGGGACAATCGACCGTGACCGCGGCCGCAAAGGACGTTTTCTGCTCCTGGGCTCGGTATCCCCATCGCTGATGACCCGCGTTTCGGAGTCGCTGGCAGGCCGGCTGTCACTGGTGGAACTGACGCCGTTCCTCATCTCAGAGCTCAAAAGCAGGGCCCACCGCCGGCGGCACTGGTTGTGCGGAGGTTATCCCGAGGGCGGGGTGCTGGAGCCCAAGCGCTATCCGCGGTGGCAGATTGACTACCTGGCGCTCCTGGCCCAACGCGATCTGCCCATGTGGGGCCTGCCTGCCAAACCACAGGTTACGGACCGGTTGCTCCGAATGCTGGCCGCGCTCCACGGCCAGGTGTGGAACGCGGTGCAGGTAGGGCAGAGCCTGGGGCTTTCCTACCACACCGTCAACAACTACATCGATTACCTCATCGGGGCATTCCTGTTGCGGCAGTTGCCGGCCTATCAGGCGAACATCAGAAAGCGCCTCGTCAAAAGACCCAAGCTCTACTGGCGCGACAGCGGTCTCGTGCACGCGTTGCTGAATGTTCCCGACGAGCGGGCGTTGCTCACGCAGCCGTGGGTCGGGGCAAGCTGGGAGGGCTACGTCATTGAGCAGGCATTGGGGGAACTTTCCTCGCTGGGCCGTAACTTCACCGCGTATTATTTCAGGACCGCGGACCAACATGAACTGGACCTCGTACTGGACTTCGGAAAAGAACTCTGGGCCGTTGAAGTAAAGCTGACTTCATCCCCATCGACAGATGATATGTCGCGCCTGAACAGGGCCGCTGACATTATCAAGGCCTCGCGACGCTTCCTGGTCTCTCAGACCAAAAAGCCGGCAGGGAATGAATATTGCCTCTCCTGTGACCTGCCTGCCTTTCTTGAGCATCTGTAGCCGGAGCGTTCCTATGTGCTCACATATCAAAGTTAACCTTAATGTTGCATAAACGGGCAGAGGAGTTCCGGGTTGCGGGTTGCGAGTTGCGAGTTCAAAGTTCAAAGTTCTGAGTTCTGGATTCTGGATTCTGGATTCTGAGTTCTGAGTTCTGAGTTCTGAGTTCTGAGTTCTGGGTGCAGAAAGAAACAGGTTCCCCCTCCCCTTGGGAGGGGGGTAAGGGGCTGAGCTGTCACCCCTTAAGGTATCGCAGATAAGGCTTTTTCCGGCAGGCCCTCATGCCAGGCGGCTATATTTTAATACCGGTGCAAGGTGTGAAATTTAAATGATTTCAAGCGCCTTGTTGAATAGTCCGTTGAGCTTTTCGCTTTCATCAGCGACCTGCTTGAGAATGCCCGACAGCTCTTTGTTGCCGGCGGAGTCGGCTTTTGAGGCCCATTCACTGTAGTTTTTGATATGGGCGTCATTGTGCTCAATCCAGTGTTTGAGCAGGTGCTTCAGTTTTTCCGCATCCGTCATCTGAAATATTCCTCCGTTTGCGATATTGAAACTTATAATGAGAAGGGTTCTATCCTGCCTTCCCGTAATTCGTAAATACGGTCCGCTGCATTTTTCAACACCTCATGATTATGAGTAATAATTATATACGTATCGGCATACTCCCTGAGATATCTTAAGAATCTCTCCGTGGTCCGGCTGTCAAGCCCGGCTGTCGGTTCATCAAGGAGATAGCACTCGGGATTCATTGCAACCACGGTGGCAAGGGCGACAAGCCTCTTCTCACCGCCTGAGAGCCTGTGTATAACCCTTTTTTCAAGGCCGTTCAGCCCCAGTCTCTTGCAGGTCTCCCGCACGACAGCCCTTGCCTCGCTGTGGGACAGGCCGAGATTAAGGGGGCCGAAGGCTATATCTTCCTCAACCGTGGGGCAGAACAACTGGTCTTCGGAGTCCTGAAACAGCAGGCCGACCCTCTGCCTCACCTCGGAAAAATCCCTTTCATTCTCCCTCGGCCTGCCGAATACCCTTATCTCTCCGGATTCAGGCCTGAGCAGTCCCATAATCAGGTAAAACAGCGTGGTCTTGCCTGCGCCGTTCGGCCCCACCAGGCCGACCCTCTCCCCCTTCTCAAGTGAAAAGTCCAGGCCGTTAAAGAGCTTCCTGCCGTTTGAGTAACCGAAACTCAGGTTCCTTATATTTATCAACTGACCCACTGCATCATATCCTTTATGACAGGTCACCCGCTCCCTGACCCTGCCCCGTCAAGGGGGGGAGGGGGGACTTGTTTCATTCTGCACCATCTGCCCGTTTATGAAAGAGTAAGGATGATTACGAAAGTGATAGTGACCGTACTCATTAATACGCCGAATATTATATCATGTTTTCTCAAACTGAAGTGGTCTATCACCGGAAACCTCCCGCTGAATCCCCTGCAGAGCATTGCATTGTAAATCCTGCGGGAGCGTTCATAGCTGCTGACGAGCAGCATCCCCACAAGCCAGGCATAGGATTTATACGTGTGCATATTCGTCCGCGGCCTGAAAGAGCGCATCTTCATTGCCCTCCGGAGCCTTGAATATTCTTCATGCAGCACGCTTATGTATCTGTAGAAAAAGAAGAACAGGTGGACGAGCTTGCCCGGCGCCTTAAGGTGAACAAAGGCGTGGGCAAGTGAAAAGATCTCTGATGTGCCGAGCATGGCTATAGTCGCCACTACTATGGCGTTTGTCTTCATTGTTATTGTAAGGACATAAACGATGCCCTCCTTTGTAACGGTTAAAGGGCCTGCCGCAAAAAACAGCTCTTCCCCGGGATAGCCGAACGGGATGAACAGCCAGAGCATTAAAACAAAGATATTTACCGCCGCAAGCCTGTTGAGAAGTTTTTTCCTGTCCAGCCCTGCAACCACCGCCATCACGGAAGACAATACAAGTGCTGCAAGCGGAACCACCGGGTCGTGAGCCACTGCAATGACCGCTGTATACGGCCCCAGTGTCAGGAGCTTCACGCGCGGGTCAAGCCTGTGAAAAAAAGATTCTCCCTCTGCAAATTCCTCCAGATGCATATTATGAGTTGCGGGTTGCGGGTTGCGGGTTGGGGGATATCCATCTCCTCATTAATCCCGCCTCCTGCTTTTGAAATACATTATTATTCCCATAAGACCCATGATATACCCTATGCCCCCCAATATCTCGGTGATACCGGGTTTTTCACTGTTCTCCTTCAGTGCAATGAGCATCCTTATCACCGGCTGGAGTTTCCTGTCAATGACCTTCTCCACGGCTTTTTCTATTTCAGAAGGAGATGCACCGGATACGGCAGGCCGTGTTTTGTTCTCCGCCCCTACGCCTTCAGCTTCCGGTTCCTGATCCCGGAGCACTGATTTCTCCATGCCCAGTGCCTCCCTTATCTCTTCCTCGCTGAGCGTGTAGTCGTTTTGGTGTCCCATGCCTGCGTGCAGGATGAGCCTGAGGGATGCAGCCTTCGGGATTTTGAATGAGAACCTGCCGTCATCACCGGTTTTGCCCTCAAGGAGTTTTTCACCTGTCTTTGCGTCAATGACCTCAATCCGGGAGTTCCTGCTCCTTGAGCCGTCGGCGAAATAACCCTCTGAGAAGACCATGCCGTCCTCTGCATAGGCATAAATGTTCACTTTGTGAGCGGATGCATTAGAAGATACAAGATACAGTATAAAAAAAACAACAGCAGGAATTATCCTGAATCCCGAACCTTGAGTCTCGAATCTTTTCACTTCCCCACCTCCAGTATTTCCGGTTTCACTTTTTTCAGGAATGTGATACAGAATGCGGTTATAATGCCTTCGATCACCATTACCGGGAGATGTGCGGCCACTATGAGTTTCGCCACTCCGGTAAAGCTCTCACCGGTGCTTACGAGGGCCGTGGCGACAAGTATGCTGCCGATGCCAATGCCCGCGGCACCTGCACCGAAGCCTCCGAGGATACCCATGATATGCCCCTTTCGTACCAGCGGGCCGAAGAGATAAAAGGATACAACCGCAGGGGCCGCCATGATGACTGTATTCACCCCGAGGGATGTTATCCCGCCGAACTGAAACAGGACCGCATGAAGCGAAAGCGCCACAAGGATTGATGGAAACGCCATCCACCCGAGCAGGATGCCCACGAGCCCGTTCAGTACCAGATGCACGCTCGAGGGGCCTGCAGGGACATGTATCAATGACGCGACAAAGAAGGCCGATGAAAGCACCGCCACACCGGGGATCCTTTCGTAGTCCATTTTTTTCAGTCCCAGTGCCACGCCGCCTGCGGCAAGCAGGGCGCCTGTCGCCAGGACAGGCGCCGACAGGACTCCTTCTGATATATGCACGGTTATTTCATCTCCCTTGTCCTCACCCAGATCACCGCTCCGATTTCAACGGGGTATTCCTTCCCCTCGTGTTTTAACCGGAAATCGGCGGTGCTGAGCGCGGCGAATCCCCACCATCCGGCCCTCGGCATTGCATAGGTGAATACGCCGTTTTTGTCAGCCCTGATAACCTGGGTTATATACGGCGCGGCAGGCGGTTTTATCCTGCCGCCCTCATTATAGTATTCAACCTCCACCTCTGCATGCGGCACCGGCCTGCCGTCAACCTTCACAATCCCCTGAAATACATTGCCAGCCCAGATGCCGTATGGCCTTGTCAGCGGTACTATCTCCGTCTTCAGGCCGACCTCGGTGTCCCATCCCTTTTCCATGTCAAGCGCATCCACTATGACCTTGGTGTAATGGATTATGAATGTCTCTTCAGCGGGTTCCCAGTAGGGGCGGGGTTCAACAAAGAATACATGGTCACCCGGCCCCTTGATCCTGTAAACGGCCTCCCACGTGGAAAAGCCCCCGACCATCTTCTTTTTGAGCGCGGGTAACAGGTCATGTTTTCTGCCGTTTACCACAACACCGAATGCCCTGGGCCTCTGCATCTGCATATACTGTCCTTCAAAGGGATGTATGAATTTTATCTGAAGTTTGATCTTTTTACTGTCTCCTTTGGAGACAATGTCATCCGACGGCATAATGACACCGAAATGCGCGTATGAGAGGGATGCCGAAACCACGATCAGCAACGCCGCCAGCGCTGCCTGAAACAGCATTTTTTCTGTTGTGTTCATTCTTCTCCTCCTTACCCTTAACTTTGAACTCTGAACTTCATTTGTGCAACGTTTGAATTTATGAAAATCTGTGTGTTACTAATTATTTATTGGTGCTACCAGGTGGTCAAAAAAATTTTATTTCAGATTTCTTCCCGTTGTTGCCAGTGAGAGTTTGCCGTGTTTCACCCCCTTTGTTCCTATCAGCCTGTCGGCTATCTTCTTTATCTCTTTGCCCTTTCCCTTGACGATAATGACCTCAAGGCAGTTATGATGGTCGAGATGGACGTGCATGGATGATATAACGGAAGTATGATAATGATGCTGGATATCCGTAAGGGTATCCGTCAGCTCCCTGACGTCATGTGAGTAAACTATGGTGATGGCGCCCACGGTCTCCCTGTCGCCGTATTCCCATTCTTCCTTTACGAGGCTTTCCCTGATGAGGTCCCTGATGGCCTCGCTCCTGTTGGGGTAACCCTTCTTTGCTATGAGGCTGTCGAATCTCTTCAGAAGAAAAGAATCCAGAGAGATACCAAACCGTTTAATTCCCATCGTGTCACCTTTGAAAAAAAAGTAACACTACGATATCACAGCACCGGTTTGATTGTCAAGACGTGCTTGAACCTTAAAGTGATGCGCGGCAGGGTCATGGGGCGGATCGGAGGCTCTTTACGAATTCGAGATACTCCTGCGGGGGGTCGGTAAGCTCAACGCCTATGCTGTCATCAGAGTCGGGCGATATTATTATCCTGTTCAGGTTGACGGAGACGCGCAGTCTTTCGTCTTTTAACGGAATAAATATCTCAAGTTGCGAGTCAAAGGGAAAGCACATCTCTTTTGTGCGTATAAACATGCCTTTTTC
>JAADFS010000301.1 GCA_013152795.1 Deferribacteres bacterium | reverse complement strand
GAGACAGGGTATGGCGCTTGCTGCAAAAAACCTGTCGGCCAGGTGGCGGAACCTGAGGGGATAGACATTATGCCGAAGATCTTATATATCGGTTTCGGGATCTCGCCTGTTGTCAGGGGTGGGGCCATAGTTTATCAGGAATCCCTCATGGAGGCCGTAAGTGCGCGCGGGTGGGAGACTGTTTTCCTGTTCGCGGTACCGCGCCCCGGCGCCGGCGGCGCGCCCTGCCTGGCGCTCTGAAAACGGAATCAGGTTTGTGGAAATCATGAATACGCCTTACAGGCCCGGCTGCCTGAATGACCCCGCACAGCAGTGCCGCCGGCCCGACATTGAAAGACTGGTGATGGAGGTGCTGGATGATGAAAGGCCGGATATTGTCCATTTCCATGAGTTGCAGATGCATCCGGCTTCCGTCATTGATATTGTCTCGGCGAGAGGGATACCTTCACTGAAGACCATACATAACTATTACGATATCTGCCCGCAGAGGGATCTGCTTTACAGGGGGGAAGAACGCTGTTACGATTTCGACGGCGGGACACGGTGCACTGAATGCCTGTCCGTCCTGCCACCCGCCGCTGCGTCTTTCGGTGAGAGGCTTGCCCGTACGATGCTGCCTGCATGGTTGTACACGCGCGTGGCGGCCATTTGCCCGCGCAGGAGACGCGTCCCCTATCTTGCCGGGCAGTACCTGCTCAGGCGCCGGTTTTTCGTTGAGAGGTTAAACAGGCTGGATGCCGTGCACTGCTCTTCACCCCGCTCGGCCGCGATTCTTGCGGATTGCGGCGTATTGAAAAGCAGGATCAGGATAATCCCGCTTTCAGTAAAAAACCTGGAAAGGATCACGCCCAAACCTCTGAGGGGAAATCATCATCCGGTGGTATTCGGTTACGTCAGCGGCAGGCACGTGTCCAGGGGGTACCGTGTACTGATTGAAGCCTTCTCCATGCTGGATCAGAGCAGGGCAAGGCTTGTTATCTGGAATATGCCGCGGACAGGGCCACTGGGTCAGGGGCTTAACGTTGAATTGAGGCGGCATTACATGCCGGAACAGATAAACGGGGCCTTCCGGGAGATGGATGTGGGGATTATACCGTCAATCTGGGAGGAAATATTTGGTATTATTGGAATTGAATGGCTGACTGCGGGGATTCCGGTGATCGGAAGTGATATCGGCGGGATACCGGCATGGCTGAAGAACGGAGAGAACGGTTTCCTAATTCCGCCCGGGGATGCGCGCCGGCTTGCAGGCGCAATGCAACTGTTTGTTAATAATCCGGCGCTGATCGCGCAGATGCAACAGAGGATCAGGCCGTGGAATACCTTCAGCAGCCATGTCGGGGAGATGCTCGGATGCTATGAGGATATCATGGCCAGCCGTAAGAGGGGGAAATAAATGCCTGACCTGTCGGTGGTGATAGTCAACTGGAATGTAGCGGGGTTGCTGAGGAGATGCCTGCAAACCCTTTTTCAGAAGACCGCGGGGATAGATTTTGAGGTGTTTGTTGTGGATAATAATTCTTCGGATGGAAGCGCAGGCATGGTGGGCAGGGAATTCCCCGGGGTTAAGCTTATGGTCAACAGTACCAATGCCGGCTTTGCCCGGGCCAACAATCAGGCCATGAGGGAGTGCCGGGGCCGTTATGTCCTCCTCCTGAATCCTGATACGGAACTTATTGACAATGCCCCGGGTATGATGGTTGAATTTATGGACGCCCATCCGGAGGTTGAGGGCCTGGCCTGCAGGCTGATATATCCTGATGGTTCCCTTCAGCGCAACTGCAGGCACTTCCCGTCCCTGTTTACAGATTTAATGGAAAGCCTGTATCTTGACCAGGCATTTCCCCGCAGTTCCTTTTTCAACCGGTACCATATGGGACAGTGGGGCCATGATTCAGTCCGGGAGGTGGACCAGCCTTACGGCGCATGCCTGTTATTCAGGAGAGAGAGCCTTGAAAAGGCGGGTTTTATGGATGAAAGGTTTTTTATGTATTATGATGAGGTGGACCTGTGTTACAGGGTCAGAAAGAACGGCGGAAGAATCCTTTTCCTGCCCCATATCAGGGTGATACACCATGCCAATCAGAGTTCCAGGCAGATTTCACTTGAATGTGAGCACTGGAAATGCAGGAGCAGGCTGCTGTTTTTTGAAAAACATTACGGGAGATGGTCACCGGCGGTTATGGCTTTAAACCTGGTGGTGCGCAGCATGCTTGTATGGGGAGTCTTTCCCGTATTGCACCTGTTGTTCGGAAGGCCGCGGGATGTGAAGTATTTCAGGGGGCCGGTGGCAATCATGTGGAAGGAGTATTTGACCTTAATGTTGCATAAACGGGCAGAGGAGTCTGCCGGAAAACCTTTATAAAGCGATGGGATATTGGAAATATGTTCTTGTTGCAGGAAGTAACGGAGAGTGAAGTTCAAAAAGACGTCAATATGCCGTGCAGAGTATTTCCTGAAGGTATCGCAGATAAAGCTTTCCCGGCAGACTCCTCTGCCCCGCTGGCGGTATGTTATGCCGACTGTAAGAGAATTACATGAAACTTGATACGGATATTTTCACGGACCCTCTCTTTATTCTCAGGAAACTGCACAGAAACAGTATAAGGGAAAACAGCAGGTTTTTAAAAGGCCGCGTGCTTGATGTGGGCTGCGGGCTGAAGCCATTTAGGAAGTTTGTGTGTTATCATGATTACACGGGGCTTGATAAAGATATCAGGGTAAGGCCGGATGTTAATGCCAGCGCCCTGAATATGCCTTTCCCCGATAATTTATTTGACAGTGTCATCTGCAGCGAGGTGCTGGAACATCTGAAAGAGCCCGCCGTGGCGCTGGAGGAGATCAGGAGGGTACTGCGCCCCGGCGGTATTGCTTACATAACCTGTCCGATGTGCTGGTGCCTTCATCATGAACCGGATGACTACTGGAGGTTTACAATGTATTCACTGGGACAGCTTATTGAGACAAACGGTTTTGATGTCCTGAAGATTGAGCGCATAGGCGGTGTCTTTTCTCTCGTGGGGGTAAGACTGGCCGATGTCTGGTATGCGGCGGTTGCGAACCTGCTTTCTTTTGTGCCGCGCGCACACGCCGAAAGGATGGCGGCTGTTCTGACCTTCCCCGTTTCAGCACTGTTTTATGCCCTGGGAGCGGTTTTTGACGGACTGGATAAAAGGGATGCCATCGGGTGGGTGGCGCTGGCCCGGAAAAGGGCGCCAGGCAAATGAAGACTGTAGTTGTTCATCTGGTTGATGACCTGAATGTGGGGGGCCTGGAGAGAACCCTTGCCATTATTGTCAAAAACCTGGACAGAGACAGGTACAGGACAGTCGTCTGGTGCCTGATCGGAGGTGGGCGGATTGCCGATGAGCTTCAACGGCATGGATTTGAAGTGGATATCCTCGGTCTTTCCCCTTCAGACAGGATGCGGAGCCTGCTTAAGCTCGCGCGCAGGCTCCGCCAGGAGAAGGCGGACATCGTTCACTGCTGGGGCGTTTCTGCAGGCGTGTGGGGAAGGGCGGCCTCAGTACTGTCACGCGTACCCGTAAGGCTCGTGCACGTGC
>JAADFS010000300.1 GCA_013152795.1 Deferribacteres bacterium | reverse complement strand
GGCCTGTTTTTCAGCAGCGGCCGGCAGGAGGGCACACCTTATTCCCATTTCCTGAACACACTGGGGCTGATCAGTGAGAAGGAGGTACTGCCCGGCACGAGCAGGGGGCTGTTCCTCCATGACTTTTTCTCAAAAATCCTGCCGGGAGACAGGGGACTGTTCGCGCCCACCAGCCGGGCCATCCAGTGGCAGACATTCACGAGAAACCTCGGCCTTGTCTCATGGGTGATCATAGGCGTGGCCCTTTGCGGCCTGCTGAGTTTCTCGTTTGTCAAGAATCTCCAGACACTAAGGGGCGCCTCGCACGAATTCGCGAAACAGCCCGCTTTACAGGGCAGGTTCATGCCTGACCTTGTGACAATGAACCTTTTCAACAATGCAATCCTGAAAGTGGAGGAACGGAACCGGGACTGGTGGATACCCAGGTTCGGCCTGTATGAAAGCATCAATGCCGAGAAGGGACTGAAGGAGAACTTCAGCAGGCGGTTCAGGGAGGGTTTCATGGCACCACTGGACAGACAGATGGTGCAGAGGCTGACGGACTTCACCTCAGCCACCCCTGACGATGTCGTGGCCCGGTACGTGGCCCTCCTGTCAAGGCGCATCAATCTCCTGAACGCCCGCCTCAACGGCGAGGACGAGGAATCCATCCGCGCAAAACCGGCTCCACCCTATGAAGCCCTGATTTCCGCGGTTGAGCCTGATGCCGGACCTGATGCAATGAAGAAATTCGGGCAGTTGTATCTCTACTACATAATCCGGCGCACAGACACCGGGGAAATAGGGAAGGAGATAGACATCTTTCAGTCATGGTTGAAACACCTCCTGGCCCTGAAGGGCCGTAACCCCCGCTGGATCGCCTCATGGGTGGACGGGAGCGGTTCTGTGCCGCCCATGACCCTGGGAGATTTCTGGGGCGGGGATTCCCCTCCTGAAGGACAGGAGATAACGGTTGCTCCGGCGTTCACGCTCAAGGGCAAGGAAATGATAGATTCTTTTATCAGGGAGATCGAGGATGCCCTTCCGGACCCGCTGATCTTTGCGGACCAGAAACTGGAGTTCAGAAAGTGGTACCGCGACAGCAGCTTCACGGCCTGGCGGGAGTTCAGCTCATCTTTCTCAAAGGGATGGGAAAGGCTCGGCGGCAGGGAGCAGTGGAGAAACACCGCCGCCAAGATGGCGGGTGACAAGGGCCCCTACTTTGCGTTTCTGCAGAGGATGACCGCGGAACTCGAGCCCCTTGCTGAAAACGGTGACCTGCCTCCCTGGCTGCTTCAGGCTTACGAGTTCAGGAAGATCAGGAAGATAGGCTCCACAGTAGGGGGTACCATTGCAAAGGCCGCGGAAAAGGGCAAGAAGGTCATCAGCGCCCTGGAGAAAAAACTCGGCAGGGGGGAGCGGGATGCCTCAGGCGGCGAGTCCCTCTCGATAAAGGCATACACCGAATACCAGAAGGCCCTTAATGAGATAACAGCCGTAACCGCATCCGCCAATCAGGCGTACAAGACGGCACTGGAGGTCTTCTCAGAAGACGCTGCTGTCAGCAAGTCGCCCTTTTATACAGGTTACAGGGCTGCATCCGCATTGAAGACCGGCATGGCGGAGGGGAAATTGTCCGCCATAGTCTCGGATCTTGTCACAGGCCCGCTCGATTTTCTCTGGGAATACACGCTCAGGGAAACGGCATGCCGCCTCCAGGGCCAGTGGGAGTCCGATGTCCTCGCTGAAATACAGGGGGCCTCACGGCAGCAGGCCATAGAACTGCTCCTCGGACAGAACGGTTATGCGTGGAGATTCGTCAAGGAGCCCGCGGCGCCGTTTGTAAGATACAGGCAGGGCAGGGGCTACCAGGCAAGGGAGGTGTTCGGCAGGGCCGTGCCTTTCAGGACGGCTTTTTTCACCTTCCTGAGAAAAGGTGCCGGTGCGCACGCGGATGCACTGGCGAGACAGAACTACAATGTGCTGATCAGGGGCCTGCCCACGGATGCCAATGAGGATTCACGGCTGAAACCCCATGCCACACACCTGGAGCTCCAGTGCACGGACAAGACCTACAGGCTGGACAACTACCAGTTTCCGGTAAGCAGGACCTTCAGGTGGTCCCCGCGCAGGTGCGGCGATGTGGCATTCAGTATCGAGGTGGGAGACATCACCCTTGCAAAGACTTACAGGGGAGCGCAGGCGTTTGTGGATTTTCTCGATGAGTTCAAGAGCGGGCGCCGCACTTTTTACCCGAAAGAGTTTCCCTCAAAGAGGAGGGCCCTGGCAGACCTGGGTATCAGGTATATCAGGGTCAACTATAAATTCCGGGGGGCCGGCGCCGTACTGAAGAAATTCAGGTTTTCCCCCGGTGAAATCGTAAGGAGCATTTCGCATTGCTGGGAACAATAAAATCCGGCCTGCAGTGGAACTGGACGGCTTACGGCAAGCACCCCTCGGCAAAGGACTATTTCCGGCTCGGGCCGGAGACCCCCCTGTCAAAGAGCTTCTCAGACTGGGTGGACAGGGGCTACAGGGACGTGGTTTCAAGGGATGACAGCGGCAGGGAGCCGGTTGCATGGCGCTTCTGGGCCAGGGGCGCGGGCAGGGAGTCCCTTGCATGCGGGCTGGTAAAGGACAGCAGCGACAGCCTCGGCCGGCCGTATCCTTTTCTTATAATCGGCAGCGGCTGCCTGAAGGACTGGGAGGACCGGTGGGACCTCCTGCCGATCGCATGCGAAAAACCGTGGGGCAGCATAGAATATATTTCAGCACGGGCCTTTGATGACTTCAGGGCCCTGGAGACCGCGATCAGGAATATCAGGCCGCCGTTTCCGGACTGGACCGAGTTCAGCAGAAAAAGGGAGATACTCATAAGCAAAAGCGACTGCTCCGCGGAACCCGGCAGCCCTCAATGGCGTGCAGGGGGCTCACCCGGGGGAGAGGGGGGCATTATCCGCCTGGACAGGAAGACATTTCATGAGCAGTGCGCGCTGATCAGCGTGTGGCACAGGTTGCTCAGGCGAAGCGACAACACTGCGCCGAATGCGATCTTCATGGGCGGAACATTTGAAAGGTCATACATGGCCTTCTTTAAACGCCCCTTGCTGACGGGTGACTTTGTCAGGCTGTGGTCGATATCCCCCGGTTCCGGGAAACGCATTGCCGGAAATGCCTGAGAGGGGTGGGGTGGGAAATTTGACCTGTCCATTTAATTTTGTTAAGATTGCAGTGGATAACCACGCTTTAATAAAACAGTTAACCGGAAAAAGACCGTTCCTTTATGGACTCTATTGAACTTGTCAGAGCAGGCAGGCTTTCCGATGCCCGCACGCAGTTGGTCAGCGAGGTCAGGACCTCGCCGGGGGATGCGGGCAAGCGGACGCTCCTGTTTCAGGTTCATTCCCTGTGCGGCGAATGGGACAAGGCGGAGCGCGACCTCGACATAATAGCAGCCATGGATGCCGGCAGGGAGGCGGGCGCCCAGGCATACATGAACCTTGTCCATGCCGAGAAGGAACGCATGGAGGTCTTCAGGAACGGCCGCCGCCCTTCTTTCCTTCCGGAGACACCGCCTTATATTGAGACCTATTATGCCGCACGGCAGAAGCTCGAGGAAAAGAACATAGAAGAGGCAAAACGGCTCTTTGACGAGGTGGACGCCGCCGTCCCTCCTGTAAGCGGAACCCTCAACGGGAAAAAGGACTTCACAGGCATTAAAGACACGGACAGCCGCCTTGCCTGGTTTCTCGAGGCATTTGCGCATGAGCGCTATATATGGATACCCTTTGAATCATTGAGAGAGATTTCCATCACACCGCCGAAGACCCTCTTTGATCTTATATGGGTCTCTGCATTCATGACCCTGCAGGGAGGGCTTACGCTGAACTGTTTTCTCCCGGTACTCTACGCCGAATCCTTTATGCATGAAGATGAGCGCATAAAGCTCGGCAGGATGACAGACTGGACACCCCTGGGTGGTCCGTTCTCAAAGGGAGCGGGACAGCACGTGTTTCAGATCGGCGAAGAGGAAGTCGCACTCCTGGAAATCCGGGAGATTTCGTTCAATCCCACTGTATCAGAGGCAGACAATGAGAAGAGAGATTGACGTAGACGCCATACTGGCACCCATCCCCGGTGAAAACCCCGCAGGCGAGGACCTCCGCTACACCCCTGTTTATGACGAGATAAAAGAGGCGAGAAGGGAAGACGACCTGCATGATCCCCTGCTTTCCGAAGGCGATATCAAGAGGGCTGACTGGGAAAAGGTGATCAAGGTCTCTGTTGATGCGCTTACCGGCAGGACCAAGGATATACAGATAGCGGCGTGGCTCACCGAGGCCCTGATAAAGACAGAGGGGTTTGAGGGGCTTGCCACCGGGCTCAGGATAACCCATTCCATTCTGAGGGACTACTGGGACGGTCTCTATCCGCAGATAGAGGATGGAGACCTCGATTTCAGGGTCGGGCCGATTGAGTTCATGAACGACAAGCTCTCATTCAGTATAAGGCAGATCCCTGTTACGGATACGCGGTCCACTCCGGGATATTCATGGTATAAATGGCAGGAGGCCCATCAGGTGGGCTATGAATCCGACACGCGCAACCAGTACGGCGACGTAGATGAAAACAAGAAGCAGCAGCGCGATGAACTGATAGCAGAGGGCAAGCTGCCCCTTGAGGATTTCGATGCCGCTGTCGAGCGTTCATCAAAGGAGTATTACAGGTCGCTGGTGGAGACGCTGGATCTCTGTATTGAAGAATTCACCACACTCGACGGCATAATAGACGAAAAATTCGGCTCCAATGCGCCCAGGACGGCGGAGCTGAGGGATGCCATTGAAAGCTGCAGGCAGCTTGCGCTGAAACTGCTTGAAAAGAAAAAGGAAAAAGAGCCTGACCCCGAACCCCTGCCGCAGGTTGAGGAAGAGACCGCGGCGGCAACTCAGGAAGAAGAGGGGACAAAAGGCTCAGGGGAGGAGGAAATGCAGGAACAGGCCGGGCCCGCCGCCTCAGGGCCTTTCCCCGCAGCCCGTTTTTCCGATGCTGCGTCTGTTGAGAGGGCCATGTGGGAGGATGCGTTGAAAAAGCTGAACTCCGGGGGCATAAAGCAGGCCCTTGAGCAGCTTTACAAGGCCTCGTGCAGCATGCCCTCCGTAAGGGAGCAGAACCGTTACCGCCTGCTCATGGCCAAGCTCTGCCTCAAGGCCGAGAGGCCCGACCTGGCCAGGCCGATTGTGGAGCAGTTGTATGCATTGATAGAAGAGCTGCAACTGGGGCGCTGGGAATCCCCCATGTGGATTGCGGAGGTGTTCGAGACCCTCTATCAATGCCTGACATCAGGGACTCCTTCGGATGATGATATGGGGAGGGCACAGGAGCTTTTCAGAAGGATATGCACCATGGATGTAACAAAGGCCATGATGTACAGGACATGATTCAAAGTTCCCCCTCCCCCGGCGGGAGGGGGTCAGGGGGAGGGGGCGTTGAACTTTTCATGATTAAGGCAACATTTAAATTCCATAACAAGGAGGAGATAAAATGGCTGAAAGTCTGCAACATAAACTCGACAGGGTAAGGTCTCCGAGGGTTCACATAACCTATGACGTTGAAATAGGCGACGCAATCGAGATGAAGGAGATACCCTTTGTCGTGGGTGTGCTCGGCGATTACTCGGGCCATCCGGACGAGCCGCTTCCAAAGCTCAAGGACAGAAAGTTCGTCGAGATAGACCGTGACAATTTCGACAAGGTGCTTGCAGGCATGAAACCGAGGCTTGCCTTCAAGGTGGACAACAAGATCGCGGATGACGACACCAAGATAGCCGTGGAACTGCGTTTCAGGTCAATGGATGATTTCCATCCCGAGCGCGTGGCCGAGCAGATAACCCCGGTGCGCAAGCTCGTTGAGGCAAGGAAGAAACTCTCGGAGCTGCTCAGTAAGCTGGACGGCAACGACAAGCTTGACGAACTCCTGCAGGAAGTCGTGTCAAACACCGATGCCCTGCAGAAACTCGGCGACGAGGCCGGGATTAAAAAAGAAGAAGAGAAAAAGGAAGACTAAAACAAAGGAGGTGACTACATGGCTGATAAGGAAGAACAGACGGCAACGGAATCTGCTCAGGCAGAAGAAGTCAAGGAAGAAAAGAGTCTCTTAGACAGGATCATTGAAGACGGCCGCATGGCCCGCGAGGAAAGCCAGAGGGAATGGGCGAAGGATGTTATCGGTGAGTTTGTCAGTCAGGTCATGGAGGGCGTCATCACAGTCTCGAAAGACACCGAGGCGATGATAAACGCCAGGATCAGCCAGATCGACCAGTTGATATCCAGGCAGCTCAACGAGGTCCTGCATCATCCTGATTTTCAGAGACTTGAGGCGTCATGGAGGGGGCTGCACTACCTCGTGCAGCAGAGCGAGACGGGTGAGACCCTGAAACTCAGGGTGATGAATGTCTCCAAGAAAGACCTGCTCAAGGACATGGAAAAGGCCAGTGAGTTCGACCAGTCCACGCTTTTCAAGAAGATATACGAGGAAGAATTCGGCATGTTCGGCGGTTCAGCCTACGGCGCGCTGATCGGTGATTATGAATTCAGCAACCATCCGCAGGACCTGTCGCTGCTGGAGAAGATATCGCAGGTGGCCGCTGCCGCACACGCGCCGTTTATCTCCGCGGCATCCCCCAAGCTGTTCAACCTGGACAGTTTTACCGAACTCGGCACCCCGCGCGACATGGCCAAGATATTCCAGAGCGTGGAGTATGCGAAGTGGAAGTCCTTCCGGGAGTCCGAGGACTCAAGGTATGTGGCGCTTGCCCTGCCCCATATCCTCATGAGGCTTCCCTACGGCAAGGAGAATGTGCCTGTTGAGGCATTTGATTTCGAGGAAGACGTGGAAGGCACTGAACACAATAAGTACCTGTGGGGCAACGCGGCATATGCCCTCGGGGCGCGGCTGACGGACGCATTCGCCAAGTACCACTGGTGCGCGGCGATCAGGGGCGTCGAGGGCGGAGGCCTGGTGGAGGGCCTGCCGGTGCACACATTCAAAACAGACGAGGGGGACGTGGCCCTGAAGTGCCCCACGGAGATAGCAATCACCGACAGGAGGGAGAAAGAGCTCGCAGACCTCGGCTTCATACCCCTGGTGCACTGCAAGGGCACGGACTACGCTGCCTTTTTCAGCACGCAGACAGTCAACAAGCCCAAGGTCTATGACACACCCTCCGCAACCGCAAATGCAAGGCTGTCTTCGCAGTTGCAGTATATACTTGCGGTCTCAAGGTTCGCCCACTACCTGAAGTCCATAATGAGGGATAAAGTGGGAAGCTTCATGACGCGGAAAAACGCCGAGGATTTCCTCAACAGGTGGATCAGCAATTACGTGCTCCTGGACGACAACGCCGGACAGGAGATGAAGGCCAAATACCCGCTGAGGGAGGCAAGGGTGGACGTCAGCGAGATACCCGGCAAACCCGGCGCTTACCGGGCGGTTGCGTTTCTCAAGCCCCATTATCAACTGGATGAACTGACCATCTCGCTGAGGCTGGTCTCAGAGCTTCCGCCGCCTGCCAAGGGGTGAGACGATCTCTGTCTCTGTTAAAAAACTTATTCCCTGTCCCTTGACGGAGATGCTCGGGGGTGTGAAGTATTACAAAGAACCGGTAACGGATTACGGATAAACGGCTGAACGGCCTGCAAGCAATTAACCTGTTAATTAAAAAAGGAGGTAAAACAAGCTATGCCAGCAGATAATTTTTTGAAGATCGACGGGATAAAAGGTGAGAGCACCGATGACAAGCACAAGGACTGGATAGAGGTCCTTTCCTACAACTGGGGAGTATCGCAGATGGCATCCGGTTCAGCAAGCACATCCGGCGGGGGCACGGTTGCAAGGGCTGATTTTCAGGACTTTTCCATTGTCAAGACACTGGATTCCTCATCACCGCTCCTGGCCCTGGCCTGCGCCGAGGGAAGGCATATCAAGGAGGTGAGGTTCGAGATGTGCCGCGCCGGTGGAGACAAGCTCAAATACATGGAATACATAATGAGCAACTGCATTATCAGCTCCGTGTCCGTCGGCGGAGGCGGAGGCGGCGAGGCCACTGAATCGGTTTCATTCAACTACGGCAAGATCGAATGGAACTACATCAAGCAGAAGCGTGCGGACGGCAGCGGCGGCGGAAATGTGCCGGCGGGCTGGGACCTCGAAAAGAACAAAAAGGTATAACCCTGAGGCTGGATGAACCCGGACCAACAGGGCATACAGGCATCCGTACTGGACAGGCTTATTGATAACGAGCCGGGCGTATCACATGAGCCTGTCCGGCAGCGGTCATATACTATCGGCCAGATCAAGGCCGCGGTTGTCAGGGACCTGGAGAATCTCCTGAACACGAGACGCAGCATACTGCCTGTTCCCCCTGAATACAGGGAAGTCGGTAATTCCCTGTTCGTATACGGCCTGCGCGACTTCACCGCCAAAAATCCGCGGAACCCGTCCGTTAAACAGCAGTTGCGCGGTGATATTGAAAAGACCATATCGCGTTTTGAGCGCAGGCTGAAAAACGTCACCGTCCGCATCGAGGCCGAGGATAAAAACGAACGGAATATAAGGTTCAGGATAAGCGGCATGCTCGTTGCAGATCCGGTGACCGAGCCGGTTACCTTTGATACCTACTTTGACATAAACCGGGGGCAGTACTTTATTTCAAAATAAAACAGGCGGCCCGCAGCTTCGAGATAACCCTTGATGTTGCATAAATGAGAAGCGAGTTGCGGGTTACGGGTTGCGGAGTTCAGGCGGGTTTGTCATTTACGGTCAACGAACGACGGACACGAATCACGGGCAGTTAATTATGCAAGCGTAAGGCAAGGAAAGACGGGGTGTTTTTTCAGGCAGACCAATGGATGATCAATTACTGAATTACTATGAACAGGAACTCACGTTTATCCGGGAAATGGGGGCTGAATTCGCCAGGAAGTACCCCAAGATCGCCGGGAGGCTGCTTCTGGAGCCCGATAAATGCGAAGATCCCTTTACAGAGCGCCTGATCGAGGCATTTGCATTCCTGAGCGGGCGGATACATAAAAAGATCGATGATGACTTCCCCGAGATAACCGAATCCCTCCTGAATATCATCTATCCGCATTACAACAATCCCATACCTTCCATGTCGGTTGTGAATTTCGGGCCCATCAAGCCCAATATCCCCGAGACCGGATACACGATAGATAAAGATACGATGCTCTATTCAAAACCCGTGGGCGGTACGCCGTGCCAGTTCACCACGTGTTACCCTGTAACAATCTGGCCGGTGGAGGTGGCCTCCGCAGGGCTCCAGGACCCCAAGAGGCCCGTGAAAGACGCGCGGCAGGCCGTGGAGATCCGGTTGAAGACCTTCAACAATATGAACTTTTCACAGCTTGCATGGAAGAGCCTGCGTTTCTTTCTTAACGGGCCGTACCAGCACGTATTCCATCTCTATGAGCTCCTGTTCAATAATGCCTGCCATATCGAATGCGAGGTCAGATCCGGCAGTGGAAGGCCCGGGGTCATCACCCTGTCTCCTTCGGATATAATGCCCGTGGGGTTTGAGCCCGGCGAGAGTCTTCTCCCGTACTCCTCTCGGTCGTTCCCCGGGTACCTGCTGCTTTTTGAATACTTCTGTTTTCCGGAGAAGTTCCTCTTTTTCGATCTCGGGGGACTGGATAAAATCAGAAAGACCTCGCCTCAGGGTGATGTGCTCGACATAAGGATATACCTGAACAGGACCGCCAAGCCCAATCTTGTAATAAACAAAGACACATTCTGCCTGAATGCAACGCCCGTGGTCAATCTGTTCAAGCGCATCGCCGAACCCCTGCGGGTCGACCACCGCCGGACCAGGTATCATGTGATACCCGACCTGAGGAGGCGCCTTGCAACCGAGATATACAGCATAGACCGGGTACTGGCGTCATCCGCCGCCACGCCTGAGAACACGGTTGAGTACCAGCCGCTCTATTCCCTGCGCCATCACGCGGATGACGACCACGCCAAGGGCCGCGGGGCATACTGGCTGATGCACCGCGTCGCATCGGGCATAAAGGGTGACGAGGGCACGGAGATTTACCTTTCATTTGCGGACCTGAACTATAAAACCGTTGACCCTGATGCGGAGATATTGACCATCCATACCACGTGCACCAACCGGGACATCCCAGCCCGCCTGCCCTTCGGCGACCCGGACGGTGACTTTGAAATGGAGGCCGCTGCGCCAGTCTCATGGATAAAGTGCCTCGTAAAGCCGACCGCCACCAGGAGGCCGTCAGCCAGGGGTGCGCTGCAGTGGCGGCTCATATCGCATCTGTCCCTGAATTATCTCTCCATTGTCCAGGGAGGCGAAGAGGCGCTTAAAGAGATACTCAGGCTTTATGATTTTGACAATTCACCGTCCACGAGGCAGCAGATAAACGGAATCGTCTCCCTGCGGTCGGAATATGTCACAAAAAGGGTAGGCTCTTCCTTCTGCCGCGGGGTGCGCGTGACCATTGAATTCGATGAAGACAAATATGTGGGCGCGGGATACTACCTGTTTGCGAGCGTGCTGGAGAGATTCCTGGGACAGTATGTCTCGATAAATTCATTTTCACAACTGGTCGCCAGGACCATACAACAGCGGGAGGTGCTTAAGGAATGGGCTCCGAGGAGCGGCAAACGCATACTTCTCTGAGAGACCGTCTTTTCAGGGAATTCTACAGATTCGCCTTTTTCAGGGCTGTCTGCATACTCGAGAATCTCTCTGAAGGCGGAAAGCCTCTCGGCAGGACGCTTGTGCCCGGTGAAGAGGCGGTGCGCTTTTCCTCAAAAGCGGGCTTGGCCTTTCCCCCGTCGGAGATTTCAAAAATAGAGCGCAATGACGGCGGCGGGCCTGTCGGCATGGAGGTCACCTTTATGGGACTGGTCGGCCCCTCCGGTGTATTGCCCCACTGTTACAATGAACAGGTAGTCGAGAGGATGCTGGAGAAAGACCACGGCCTGAAGGAATTTTACGACATGTTCCATCACCGCCTTATCTCCCTTTTCTACTTAGCGTGGAAAAAATACCGGCTTGCTGAAAATTATCTGCCGGGCGCAAAGGACAGGATTTCATCCTGCATCCTCAGCCTCACCGGCCTGGGCACACCCGGCCTGCTTGAATCAATCGGCCTGCCGGACAGGTCACTGCCGTATTACTGCAGCGGGCTTTTATCAAGGGGCGTTCCGTCTGCATGCGCGGTGGAGGCGGCTGTGGGATACCTTACGGGCGTGCCCGTGGAGATAGAGCAGTTCATAGAGCGGTTGCTCCCGTTAAGCCCGGCGGACCGGACGCGCATAGGCACGGCCAACGCACGCCTGGGTATTGATACGGTCTGCGGCGGTTATGTGAGAGAATGCCAGTCGAAGTTCAGGGTCAACCTCGGACCCATGGAGTACGACAGATATATCCGCTTCCTGCCCGGCGGGGAGATGCTCCGCTCGGTCTTTGCCCTGGTGAAATACATGGCAGGCATTGAATATGAATTCGAGGTGCGCGTAATTCTCAGGCGCGGCGAGGTGCCGGCCTGCATACTGGGCGAGGGACACCCCCTGCTGGGAGAGACCACGTGGCTGGGTGGCAGCGGCGTGGTCCCCGAACGCGATCCGTATGCAACCTTTCAGGAGACGGATATTTGAATAAACTATAGAAAAGGAGACGCATATGCCCAAATCAAACATCAAGTCACTCATAGGTAAACTCAACGCTACCTGCCGCAAGGCCCTGGAGTCGGCGGCCGGGCTCTGCCTGTCGCAGACCCATTACGAGGTGGATGTTGAACACTTCCTGCTGAAGCTTCTGGAGATGCCGGATACGGATATGCAGAAGATACTCAGGCACTTTGAGATAAACGAGAGCCGCCTGGTGGACGACCTGACGCGCGCCATGGAGGGGTTCAAGACGGGCAATGCCCGGACACCCGCCCTGTCCCCCCGCATCCCGCGCATGGTGGAGGATGCATGGCTCGTTGCATCCATAGACTTCCAGTCGGCGGCGATACGCTCGGGCCATATTATCCTGGCCCTTATGGGCAGTGATGAAATGGCGCGGATGCTGGCCTCAAGCTCCGGCGAATTCAAGAAGATATCCGTGGAGACCCTGTCGCAGAGCCTGCCCGATATAGTTGCAGGCTCGCGCGAGGACAGCGAGACCGCAGCGGCCACCCCTGCTGCTGCGGGGAAGGCGGCACCGGGCATGGCTCCAAAAGGCACAAAGGCCCTTGACCAGTACACGATCAATCTCACTGAAAAGGCGCGCAAGGGCGAGATAGACCCGGTGCTCGGGCGTGACTTCGAGATAAGGCAGATGGTGGACATCCTCATACGGCGCAGGCAGAACAACCCCATACTCACGGGCGAGGCCGGTGTCGGCAAGACTGCGGTGGTGGAGGGTTTTGCGCTCAGGATAGTGGAAGGGGACGTGCCTCCGCCCCTTAAGAACGTAGCGATTCACACCCTCGACCTGGGCCTGCTGCAGGCCGGTGCAGGGATCAAGGGGGAATTCGAGAACCGCCTCAAATCAGTTATTGAAGAGGTCAAGGCATCCCCTGTGCCGATCATACTGTTTATCGATGAGGCCCACACACTCATAGGCGCGGGAGGCGCCGCAGGCTCGGGCGATGCGGCCAACCTGCTGAAACCCGCGCTCGCGCGCGGCGAGCTGCGCACCATAGCCGCGACCACGTGGTCGGAATACAAGAAATACTTTGAAAAGGATGCAGCCCTGGCCCGGCGGTTCCAGGTAGTGCAGATCGAGGAGCCTGATGAAGAAAAGGCCATGGTCATGATGCGCGCCATAGCGCCGTTTCTTGAGAAACACCACAATGTCATGATTACGGATGACGCCCTGCTTGATGCAGTGCGCCTCTCACACCGCTACCTCACGGCCAGGCAGTTGCCTGACAAGGCCGTAAGCGTGCTGGATACATCCTGCGCGAGGGTGGCCATAGGCCAGAACACCATACCCCCGGCAATTGAACAGGCCACGCGGCAGATCGGCCAGATCGAAAGGGAGATGAAGATACTCGAGCGGGAGGCCCTGATAGGCTTTGACCACGAGGAACGCCTGAAGGCCCTTGCAAGGGAGAAGGAGGAGACACAGGCGCGCGTGAAGGAGCTGAACGAAAAATGGGAAAAGGAGATGGAGATAGCCAACCGGATAAAGGATGTGCGCCGGGACATACAGGACATCCACGAGAAAGACCCTGCGGACAGCCGGCTGCCTGAGATGAAGGAAAAGCTGAAGGCCCTTGAGAAAGAACTCGCCGGAGT
>JAADFS010000299.1 GCA_013152795.1 Deferribacteres bacterium | reverse complement strand
ATTTTCAGGAGTACCTGGTAGTCCACCTGTGTGCTGGTGCTCTGGCCGTCTGCGTCTGTTGCGGTCAGTTTTATGGTGTAGGGGCCGTCGGGCAGGCCGGTGGGGTTGAAGTTGCCGAGGACTCCATTTGTTACGGAACTGCTGCCTGTGGCAAAGGTTATGAAGTTGTTTGCCCCTGTGGGGCTGGATTGAAGGGTGTAGTTTGTGAGCCTGAGGTCATAGGCTGTGCCGGTGATGTCTGTGGGGCCTTTGATGAGGCTGTTTGCTGCAGGGCTGTCTATGGATACTACGGGCGGGCCGTCTATGGTGAATGTGATTGCGTTGCTGGTTTTGCCGGCTACTGTTACGGTTACAGGGCCGGTTGTGGCTCCCGCGGGGATTGTTATGTTGAGTTGGTTTGTTGTGTTGGTTGTGTCTGCGCTGTTTACGACTGCGGGGGTTCCGTTTATGGTTACCTGGTTGTCTGCGGGGGTGGGGCCGAATTGGTAGCCTCTTATGAGTATTCTGTCTCCGGGCCGGCCGGCTTCAGGGGCAAGGTTGGTTATAACCGGCTGTGTTTCTATTATAAATAGTACGGGGTTGCTGGACAGGCCGTTGTTTTGTACTCTTATGCTGTTTATGTGCTGCAGGCCGGAAGGGACGGTTACTGTCAGTTCTGTACAGGCGGCATTGACTGTGTCTGCTGTTACTGCTGTCTCATTGCCGTCTGTGTCTGTAAAGTATATGGTGTTGTTGCCGGCTGTGCAGTTAAATCCGCTGCCGTAGAGGGTGAGGGTCTCTCCGGGGGGTGCTATGTAGTATGAAGCGCCTGAAAGCACGGGGTTTAGTTGGGCTCGCCCCATTATGGCTTCAAAAAGCAGGGCATGGTCTGCCTGGTCTATGATTCCGTCTCCGAATGCCCTGTTGCCTGTGCCGGAGTGCGGGGCTATGTCGGATAGTAAGAGGTCTAAGGATGTCAGGGGCTGTGGGTCTGTGATTGTATCGGTGAGGATTGACTGGTCCAGAATGGTTATTGCGCTGTCTGCATCGAGGTCCCCGGCCAGCCGGCCTGCCTGAAAGGCGTTGCCCCCAAGGGTGAAGCTGTAGGCCGTGCCTCCGGTTACTGTGCCTTCGCGGTTGTAGGCAACTTCGCTGCCTTTTGTGCCCCCGGGGTTTTCTATGCCTATGGTGGCGCTGCTGCCGCTTGCAGGGCCTGCTCCGCTGCCGCCGCTGCCGTCTGTCATGCTCTGGTACTGAAATTGTATTTCACCGCTGCTTTCAAAGAGGATTATTTCAAAGGTGAGGCGGGAATCAGGCTCTGCGGCCAATGGAATGTCTTTCCACTGTATGATGAATCTCCGCTCAGGGGCTGTGCCGGTTGTCTGGTAGTATACTGCGCTGCCCGCATTGAGCTCGGGGTTCAGGTCGTCCCAGAACGGCGCTATCAGGCTGTCGGGGAGTTGTGTTGACGGTAGGGGGCTGTTGTCTGCGCTGATGTCTGTGCCGAAGGTGATGTAGCCGTTTGAGACAATGGTGAGGGTGCTGTAGGTTGTGCCGTAGAATTCAAAGTCAAAGCCTATGGACACTCCGGCTACCCCGCTTTCATCGGTCAGCGCAGGCTGCAGCTCTGTGCCCGTTGCTGTTATGTCTATGAAGTTGCCCGGTATCCGGTTGATTGTGTAATCATTGGGGTCAGGGGCTGTTGAGGCTGCTGCCTCTCCGGCGGCAATGGTTAATATCAAAAGAAAGGAAAGTGAAAACAAAAGAAGGGTTATCCGGTTTTTCTTCGGCATTCAAGGGCTCCTTCGGGTTAATCGGGTTGGGTTTGTAGCAAGGGTTTTTCGCTGTCCCCCAAAGTGTAAAAAAATTCTCACATATTTGAATTGTTTTGTCAATTTACTTATGAGATTATTGGTTTTCTTTATAATCAGTGCCTGTTTATAACTTCTGCCTACCTGCCGGTCATCGTAGTCATTAAGCCGGTATCCGGTCTTTTCGATAAGTCCTGGATGCCGCCTTACAGTACCATAAAAATACTGCCCCTTTACCTTACAGTGGCATAAAGACATCGCCTGCGGGCAAGGGAGGCTGCTGGAAAAGCTTTATCTGCGATACCTTCAGGGGTCACAGCTCAGCCCCCTCCCCCTAACCCCCTCCCGCCAGGGGAGGGGGGACTTGTTTCTTCCTGCACCCTGACAACTGCACCCTATTCTGTTAAAATCCCATCGCTTTATAAAGGTTTTACGGCAGCCTCAAAGGTTTTACGGCAGCCTCCCTTGCCGCGTTTATGCAACGTTAAGGTTTATACAGCTATAAAGGTTAAGTTTTGCTCCCCCGCAGCAAAAGGCGCCACGGCAGGTCGTTATTGTACAGGGCCCTGCATATGTAAATGACAAGGGCGGCGGCGAGGAGAATGTGCTGTCCCGCGGGATAACCGCTGTAGGCGCAGATAACGTAACCAGCCGCAACAGCGGCAATAAAAATCATATCAAATCCCACACCCTTTGCCAGGGTGTAAACCGACATTTTCCTGTAAACCACGAAAACCGCCGTGACATTGACCATGGCAAGGCAAAAAGACGTTGACAGCGCCGCACCTGCAATGCCCCAGACCGGCACCAGCGCCATATTCAGCAGCACGTTGAGGATTCCCCAGAAGACCGTGATCTTCATCAGGCTCCTGTGCCCGCCGGTCATCTGCAGCAAATATCCCACGAGGCCTGACCCGGCGTTTATCAATTGCCCTGCGCATAAGATGAGCAGGGCTGTGTATCCGGATATAAACTCATCTCCGAAAAAATACTTCAGGATGAGATTACCCTCAAGGGCCAGGATCAGGATTATGGGCATTGCAGTGCTGAGTATCCACCGGGTGCTCTCTCTTACGACCCTTCTCAGTTCCTGCATATCCCCCGATGCATGCACCGATGACATAATGGGCGGGATGATGGTGGAAAAAGCCCCGAGGGAAAAAGCCACCAACGTTACAAGACGCACGGTCACACCGTATATGCCCACGGATTCCGTTGTGGTGAACATTCCGACTATCCATATGTCCGCCTGCGTAAACAGAAACAGGCTGAGGCCCGTGAATATCATTGTAAACGCCACATCCAGAACCTCCCTGTATTCGCTTTTCCGTCCGGATGTTCTGATCTCTCTTGTCTTTGCGGAAAGAAACTTTACCGAAAAAATCAGTGCTATGATCTCTCCGGCCACAAACGCGGTTATGGCATAAAAGGGGGTACCGCCTCTTATGCTTAACAGGAGGAATATGACCAGCCTCAGAAAAGGCGAGATGAGGAACTGCGGAAGCAGGGCCCTGAACGTCTCCCTGTAACCCCTTAAAATGCCGCCTGTAACATCATACAGGACATTGGCCGGTATGGCTATGGCCGCTATGGGCAGCAGCTTCAGAAGCCCCTTTGAATGGAAAACCGAGGTGGAGATAAACCCCGAGGACAGCCACACGAGAAACACAAAGAATGCAGAGAGCA
>JAADFS010000298.1 GCA_013152795.1 Deferribacteres bacterium | reverse complement strand
AAGAGGCGTTGGATTATATAGAGTTTTTGTTGCAGAAGTATGGCGGGCAAGAGAAACAAGGGAAATTCAGATTTGACTGGGAAGGTGGCTTGTCCGAATTAAAGGATAAGTATTCTTCTGTAGAGCTTCAACATAAGGCACTGGAATGGAGATGATGCTTCTTATAGACACAAATGTATTTCTTGAAATCCTGCTGACTCAAGAGAAACGAGAGGCGTGTAAGGAGTTCAAAATCCATCCTCTGGAGACCGGAGCACGGTCATAACCCCCTGATTTTACACTGAAAATCACTTCCCATCTGCCTGCCCTCCCCGGTGGAACAGACGCTGAGAGCATTCTATCCCGCCAGCCTCTCTCAGTTTCAGGCTGGCTGCAGCCGGGTATTTTTCACTTGACAGAACAAACGTTGTTCTGCTATAAGTCTTAAAAAATATTTTTTGAGATCATTTGCCCGATCTTGACGAGAGAGGGGTTTTATGATAAGGGGGCAGGGTTGGCACTGCTGGGTGTGTTGCTGATCTCTTTTGGTCTGATTTTGGGCGTTTTTACCACGAGCCGTGCACTGAAAAAACTGGGCAGGGTTCTTGCCGGAGTCTCGTTGCTGCCTGTTTTTATGGGCATAGCTGAAAGCCGCGTGTTTGGCCTGTCCTACGAACAGAAGTTGATGCTGGTAACAGCCGTTGCGGCCGTCTGTTTTATCGCTGTATTGAGAATACTTTTGGGGAAGAACTTTTTCCGCAGGGCCATTGGGAGGGTCGTATATGATGGGGGCAAAACGCTTTTCCTGCTTCCTTTCAAGATGATCGGAAAACTCTTGCAAACTTATAAATAAAACCTAAGGACCCTGCAATGCCAAAATATACAGCACGGAAAGTCAGAAAGAGGGGGAAGAAAGATGGACGTAACTGGGAATGGAGATTCTTCCCGCCTAAATGGCCTTTCCAGGTAGCGAAAGAGTCTGATCCACCCATTGAACAGGAGGCTCCCACCGAGTTTGAGAAGGAACTTCTCGAAGGAGCAGAGCAGAACTTGAGCCGCCTTGTCCAGGAGTGGTCTGATACTGATAGAAGACTGCATAGACATTGTACTGATGCGGAAGACGTATATAACAGAACAAAGTCGGCAGTTGAGAAGGAGAGCGGTGAACACAATGAGGCAATCGAACATTACAAGACCGCAAAAGAGGATTACTACAAGCTGCCCATGCCGAATATATCGGCATCATTGTTCTGGGTGGTTTTTATAATAATAACTGCTGCAGAGATATCGTTTAACGGACTGGTGTTTAAAATCTTTGGACAGGGCCGTGTTCATACGTACCTGATGGCGATTGGTCTGATGGCGGCTATTCCATGGCTTTCCGACTTTCTGGGGAAGAAGCTACGGCATGAGAAGAAAAACAAAACCACTATTGGCTTGATGATAGCTTCGGGGCTCATAGTTTTTGCCGGTCTTTCAGTTATCGCAATATTAAGGGAGAAGTTTTTCGAGGCCAACAAGGTTGTGGAGGCTTTAGGTATCAGCTGGGACTCCAGGAGTATCATTTTTATCTTTGCCGTAGTTAACGTTCTGCTGTTTGCAGCCATTGTTGTTCTTGCATATGAGGCCGGTCACAGAAATCCCTCGGAGCATAGACGTCTGAAGATGAGGCTTAAGGATGCAGCAAGAAAACTTAAAGAAGACGCTGGGAGTGCTGAAAAGGCTGCCAAGCAGTTTGCGGACGCAAGGATTGCGTTTAATAAAGCACATGCTGAGAGGGAGCATGCGTTCGAGATGATTACGGCCAGGGCGGAAGAAGAAAGGGATAAGTGGATAAGTCTTATACAGATTTACAGGGCTGCAAACATGGAGGCCCGTAGAAGCAAGGAGAAACCCAGGTCGTTCAATATAGACCTGGAGTCATTGATTCAGATGCCGGAAGAGTTCAGGTCTCTCGATTGTGGAAGCTGTTGTTATGACAGGGAGCGTGAATGAGGAGGTGTGCTACATTCTTATGCTGTTTGCTTGTTTTCTTTGTATTCGCCTCTTGCCAGCAGACCGAGAGCAAGTTAGAGAAAATAGTATTCGGAAAGGAAGAGAAGAAAACAAGCAAGACTGTAGTAGTGCTGTTTGACCTGACTGGAAGCACGAAAAAATACAGAAGTATTGCCTTTGACAGCTTCAAAAGGGTCTTGTCTTCAATCGGCCATGGTGATGTTATCGTAGCCGCCAAGATCACGGAATCATCCATAACAGAACCGGAAATCCCCCTCCAGGAAACCTTTCCGGAATTTATTCCTCTTGACAGGATGGGAAGACCTACAGATAATGAGTTCCTGAAGAGGGCTGCCAAGGAAAAGGCAGACAACGAACTTGTCGACAGGAAAAAGAAGATACTCGAAGAGATCAGGGGTGTCTTTTTTGCCGGGGATGCCAAGAAAACCGATATTATCAGCTCTCTTCATGTCGCAGCAAGGATATTCAAGGCGTACAGGCGTGACAAGTCAATACTTGTCATCCTGTCTGACATGATAGAAGACTCAAGTGTCTATAATTTTGAAAAGGAAAACCTGACGGAAAAGAGAATCGAGGAAATAATCAGAAAAGAGAGGCACAGAAAGAGGATTCCCGATCTCCGGGGGGTCACGGTATATATAGTGCCGGCTGGTGACCTGAACACCAAAAGATACTTTTCCGTTCAGGACTTCTGGCTGAGCTACTTCAAGGAGTGCGGGGCAAGCTTGTCAAAAGAAAATTATGGCCCCCTGTTGGTCTTTAATGAATGAGTTTTCCGGTTCTATGCATGGACAGGAATCAGTTGTTTATGGAGAGCGGCCGTCGTGGTTGTACTATTATCGCTTGTATGCCGTTGCAATAGCGGTTTTCATGCCGCTAGTGAGATCAGATTACAACGTGGAGGGAGCTGTGGTTCTCGTAACTGTTTTTTTCGTGGCAGCAATATTCAGGTCCAGATGGTATTTTTCTGTTACAACCGACCGTGTCATTACGCAGGTTGGTTTGATAGGAAGGAATACCAAGGAGATCAGGTTGAGACACATAAGAACCATAAATACAAGTCAGGGCCCTCTGGAAAGAATCTTAGGCATAGGAACGACTATTTTCATTTCTGCAGCGGATGGGGAGGCAGCAGTTGTTTTTAAGGGGATAAGAGATCCCCAAGGTGTAAAGGAAATGATAAGGACATTGCAGGGAGTCTGATATAAACCTTGATGGCGAGCTTTTGAGCGGGTGTGCTTGTGTTTTGAATCTCAATACGTTTGAGCCGGGAGCGTTTCTTGGAGCGAGGTGAGCTGAAACCAGAGACAAGCAATACTGAGAAGAATCCTCTGTCCCAGCATATATTCATGTTTCCTTTCCGGATAAAGCCCCGGAAAGAAGATGAGCAGAAGACAGAATACATCATCAAATCACTTGAAGATGGGGGGTGGAGAAGAACGGACTTTACTGCTGTCTTTTCTTCTTCAAGGTACAACGAGTTTTTCTACTTCCATGAATATGCCCGTGATGCGATTTTCGGCTCAAAAGGTAGTGTGGATAAGCCGATATCATATTGCTTTGAGAGGTTTAGTCCTGATGAGCTCAGAGAGGGCAGGATGATGCTCTACGTTAAGGACAGAAGCGAGCCGTTTGATCTCGAGTTCGAGCAGATCTCTCTGAGAGTCTTTGAGACCAAAGTCGGTATTTTGACCGTGCAGGTCATGAATTACAAATATGGCTCTATTCATGATGTGCTTATGATCAATGACTTCGGCAGGAGAATCTATCCCCAGTTCCTTCCTCTCCCTGATGAGAACGGGAAAGTGGATATGGGAATTGTGAAAGACAAGTTCCTTGCAGATGTAATCATCTTCAAATGTGGAAATGTTGATTCAACCGAGGAGTTCTGTCTCAAGGATTATAGTGCCTACACCCTCAGGCCTGCTGATTATATATCACAATTACTTGGCCGTGCCTTTACGGAATCCTTTGAACCGGTTCCGATCATTGATGACAGGATGTATGTTGTGTGCTGGTACGGCAGCGATCGCTGGAGCAATGAACTGAAGAAGGACTCTTCCCAAGCTGCTGGATCCGGAGAGGACTCGGACAGAGAGCCTACAGAAAAAAACGGAGACTCCACGAACCTGAAAAAACCTGCATATTATAACTGCGATGAATGGTACAGGTTTTTGTACATAGACGGCAAGGACATTGGTTGTGAAAATGAGGAACTGAAGCAGCATCTCATAAAGAAGGCCACCTATGAGAGGTGGTCCGGGAGCGGAACACTGTTCGGCATCACCAGATACAGTTTCGTATGCATTACTGATACAAAACACGTTGGTGCCACCATATTGAGAAAACATATGCAGAGCATGTATTACCAGATGGCGCTGATTCTTCTTGCCCAGCGCGCCTCGATCCTTAAGTTTTCAGCTGAGGTGGCACGAGTGAGCGGAGAGATAAAGGACTTTGTTGATAAAAAGGATACGGGGAACAATAGGGCAAAAAGTTTTGAGGATATTTTAAGAGAGATAAAAAAGCTGCATGCTTCATACATACGCTTTGTCAACAGGCTATGGTTTACCGAGGTGACTCCCCAGGAGCAGGGGATTGAAATGTATGACATGGCCATGGATGCCATGGGGTTGAAAGAACAGATCGAAGAACTCAAGGCCGAGATCAAAGAACTGTACGAATTTGCCGATCTGCAGTACGAGAAATATAAGACTCTTCAAGACAGGAAGATCAACGCGAGACTTGCTAATCTGAATATCATCGCGTTCATCTTCATCCCGATAACTGTAGTTGCAGGGTTGTGGGGGATGAACCTGTATTTTATCGGTGAGCTGCAACTTGATAATCCAATTATTGATCTGCCGCAATGGCTGAAATACTTGAGCACCTTCTTCTTGTTTGTCGTCTCGTGCGTCATAGCCTATGGAATTTCCTGGAACTACTTTGAAAAGATAGCAGAGCACCATAATTTTGATCGAAGCAGTCACGACAATAAGGACGGGGGAGAAGATAAATATAGCGACGAGTTCGAGGAGTTTCTGAGCCTGAATACTTTTATGCAGACTCTTTTCAAGAACAGGTTATGGCTGTGGATCGGAGCAGGAGTGGTCTTGTATCTCATACTTGTAGTGCTTATAGTGAGGCACTGACATTGCCGGCCATTTTGGCTTGTATGCAGACAGGCTGGAGTTCGCGGGAGAAAACACTATATAGGCTGATGTTCCGCTTTCAGAACGGCCATGAGGGGGGTAGCACCCTGAGAGCTCTGAATATGCGCCTTTAAGGCAGGTGAACATACAAAACAAGGAGGGATTTTGTGATGTCCAGGTATTATCTCAGGGTTGAAGCCGTCAACCTCGCACACTTTGTCTATGACACCGAAAAGATACAGCCCCTGCGGGGAGGGAGCTACCTCCTCCTTGATGCTGTACATGGTCTTGACGGAAGAGACTTCGGAGGTGTCACTCTTAAGAAGATTACCACGGGAGCGAGCATAGGAGTGCTGTCGTTTGATATCGATGAAATAGGTGCTCGATCGGCAGATGACATTATTGAGTCTGTAGTTTCAGGTGTGCGTTGTCATCTTGCCGAAAGAACCGGCGGCCATGCCACCTTTGTCGTTGATGCCGTCAATGCAACTGATGACTTTGTCCGAGACATTGAAACCCTTGCGGCAATGAACCGCTGGAGACAGTTTCAGCAGCCCACGCTTGTGTTGCCTGCCGGGGAAGCCCAGACTCAGTGTGACTTTGACGGTGTCAGGCCTGGAACGAAATCGGTTGCTGCAGCTGGAGAGAGTAAAACTGTTTCAGACTCGGTCTCCTTCAGGATGAAAGCGGGGCGAGAGCTCAGGAGCACGATATATAAACGTATATTGAAGCGTGAGTTGTCCGTGGAGTTTACCGATGATCTTGCTGATCTGTCATCGGATGATTCCAAGGGCAACTTGAACAACAAGATAGCGGTTATATACCTCGATGGGAACAGTTTCACCAAAATAAGAAGTACAGTATGTACAACTTCCGATGCTCTCGGGAAGTTCAGCGAGACAGTTGAAGGCTTGAGGAGGGTTTTTCTTGATAATCTTGTAAACAAGGCGGCTAAAGAGAGAGACTTCAAGACTTCTTCAGACAAGGTGAGACTCGAGATCCTGCTCTGGGGAGGGGATGAGATAGAAATTGTCGTGCCTGCCTGGAAGGGATGGGCTGTTCTCAGGCTTTTTTATGACTGCATGAAAAATGCCCGGTTTGACTCTTACGAGCTGACCCATGCAGGCGGTATCGTATTCAGCAACCACAAGGCCCCGATCCTTCAACTTAGGAAACTGGCTCGAGAACTGGCCGACTTTGCAAAGGAAAGCCTTTCAGGTAATGTCGGTGCCTTTACACACGGCAGCCACGATGTTACACACTACCTTGTCCTGGAATCGTTTGACATATTAGGGGCTGACATGCGTGACTTTGTAAAGCGGTACTACGATGCACAATATCCCGGGCTGATCCTGACACCTGTGGTGATGGACAATGTGGAGAAAGCGCTTAAGCTTATGAAGACCAAAGGTTTTCCCCGCAACAAGGTGTTTGAAGTAGTGTCTCTTGTTAAAACAGCAGGTAATGACGCAGAACGTCAAGGAGTGGTCTCGGATGTCTTTGATCGTGCGTTGTCCGAGGTCGATGATGCGGCGGATATCCGTTGTGCCATCAATGATGTAGTTGGAGACAATCTTTATTGCTGGCTTCTCATTGCCGATCTTTGGGATTACGTGGGGGGTGAATCATGAGTGTTAAGGCTGAAATCAGAGTAACCCTTGGGATTCAGGGGCCGATCCTCTGTAAGGCAACGGCCCCTTCTGCCTGGGGAATTGACGCAACATTTGACCGGGACTTCAGGGGCAACCCTTATATCGACCGGAGTCATCTGAAAGGAAAGCTAAGGGAGGCACTTGTAGATCTTGGTAAAGGGGCCGACTTTATAGATAAGTGGCTTGGCTCAGCTGACAGCAGGCCCGGGATGCTGATATTGTCCGATTTTTATTGTGCAGATGGTCCCGCTGGTGACACTTTTGAAAACCGTATTACCCGTACCAGGATGGACAGGGTCCGTGGTGTTGTGGATGAGACGGCGCTTGTCTGCCTTGAAAATGCTTTTCCTCTCAGGGCAGATCCATACCTGTGGACGGGTAACATAGTGTTCACGGCATTAGACAGAGATGAAGCGGAAGACATATACGGATGGGTCTCGATGGCCTTGAAGTGGGTCACTGCTGTGGGAGCTGAGAAGACGGCAGGATTCGGCAAGCTGGTGAGTGTGAAAACAAGTCTTTCATGTGAAGACGTACGAACTCCTGTCCTTTCTTCTTCGTCCGGGAGGCCCGACGAGTGGTTTACCCTTACTGTCAGGGCTTTTGATCCACTTGTAATCGGTGGAGTAAAGAGAAAGGCAAACTATCTGGAAACCGAGACGATAATCACAGGCAGCATTATCAAGGGCGCTCTGGCGGCGACGCTGAATTCTTTATGTGGTGTCGACAATCCGATCGCAACACCTATAAACAGTGCGAACTCAAGGGTTGCACGCATGTTTCCTGTCCTCTCCGAGCATTTTTCGAGAATAAGATTTACCCATGCGTTTCCAACAGGGAACGATAGACGGCCTGTCGTTATCCCGTTTTCTGCTGTTAGTGCGGGAGGTGTTTGTTATGACGTTGCAACAAGTGATGGCCCGCAACTTGTGAACGGCATTGCCCCTGTTTTCCAGATTGACTGGAAAGCAGAAGACTATCCTGTTGAGTTCGGATGGGCAGTGCCACGAACGATTGCAAAGACACGGACTGCAGTTGATTCCACATTGCGCCGGGCCGAAGACAGCATGATGTTTACGTATCAGTATGTCTGCCCTGTTGACAGTGATGACAACGAGATCCTGTGGCGTGGACTTGTCCATATCCCGGAGGAGGTTAACAGCAGCACTCTCCAGGCGGAAGTCCTGGAGGCCGTTACGAGAATCGAGTATCTCGGGAAACGCAGAAGCAGGGTCGAGGTTTCAATAGAGCCCGGCAAGGGGTTGCACGCTCAGGAGGAGGGAAATGTTCCTGCTGCTGATGGAACCGTAATTGTCCTGCTACAGTCCGACACCCTCATGATAAACCCTGATGAGTTCAGGAACGACCAGACAGCGAACAACCTGCGAATGCTGTACGAGAGGTTCTGGATGGAAGCATCGGATGAGTCCATGAGCCTGAAACGTTTTTTTGCACACCAGAGACTCCTTGGCGGTTACCTTGTTCGCAGAAGTGGTGGACGGTATTATCCTTTTTACCTTACCGGAGCAGGCAGTGTTTTTGTTCTGGAGAGCACGGATGTGCGGAAGTCAGCCGATGTAGTTGATATATGGAGGAGGCGAGGACTTCCTGTTCCCGCATGGGTGGAGGAGAAGTACGGAGGACGGGAGGGCTTGCCACTATGGAATGTATGCCCCTTTATCCCGGAAAACGGTTATGCCGAGGTGATGGTAAACCTGAAATGGCACTTCGATAAAAGCATAGACACGGCTGGAGGTGCAGAATGAGCGAGATGATGAAGGGTGGATCATTCGTGAACCGCTATCTCTTCAGAGGTGTGCTGACTGCACATGCTCCGTTTCATATCGGCTCGGGGGGGACCGTGACGATGACAGATGACGACAATAATCAGCTGCTTATAGCAGCTGTTGTCACTGACAGAGGCGGTATACCATACATCCCGGGCAGCAGTCTGCGTGGTGCCATGCGCGACTGGCTGAGCAGGGTCTTCGGCGAGAAGGACCGGGAAGACAAGGAGCTGAAGTCTGTTTTGAAAGGATCGTTTGCTTCTGAAATCGCCGTGAAACAGACCCGAATGGAGCGTCTTTTCGGTACGGTTTACGGAGAGGGCAAGATCGAAATATGGGATGCTCCCTGCATAAGTGCAGTCGATACCCCGAGCCACAGCCACTGGAGCGGCTGGGATCGGGACCGTTTGACTTATGTTGCGAAATCCGTTGCAATCAGTCCCGAGACCGGGACCGCAGAAGACAAAAAACTTTACAACTTTGAGCTCGTCCCCGAGGGAGTACAGTTTCGGTTTACGGTTACAGCCCAGAACCTGAGCAGGGAGGAGGCCGCAATCGTTCTGCATGCACTGGAAGGTTTTAATCATCCCACTGATCCGATTACTCTCGGTTCGATGACAAAGCGGGGATTCGGGAGTTTCAGATGCTCTGTAACGGAAGTGTATCGGTTGTCCAATAGTGACGTGTCTGAGTGGATGCGGCTTGTGGCTGATGATGACCGCGCCGGATTCGAAAGCATCTGCAGAAGCGAGTTCAGGCTTGAAGCAGAAGATGTGAACGAGCTGAAGAGACTTGTCAGTTTATCCGCCCCGCGCAGGACAGTCTTGCGTAAGCGATGGGATGTCACCCTTGAAACTCCACTTGTAGTGAGGAGCGGCGGTAAATTTGGATGGAGAAACTCATCTCACAGCAAGACCAGGAATTTCAACATGAGGTTCAGGTGGGGAGCTGAATCCGGCGAGCTTGACGATATCAGTGACCTGTATTTCAGTATCAGGGTCAATGGCAATGATGCAGTACCATACTACCACATACCGTCAAGCAGCATACGGGGGGCTCTCAGGGCGTGGACCATCAAGCATCTCCTGCCCGAGTCCTGGTGGAACATCGAGAAAGCACTCAAGGAGCATGTCAGACAAAATACCTCCGCTCCACTGCCTTTGAACCTTGACAGTATACTCTCTCTCTTCGGTTTTGTCGTAAATACCGGCAACAAGGATATCGACAGGAAATACACGCATGCAGGACGGCTTGCAATAAAAGTTGAGCCGTTCAGTGAATCTGCCCCACGGCCTTATATTGACGGTTCCTGGGCTGATAACCAACCGGGGGATAGTCCGGCAAATGCAAAGCGCCACATCAAGTCCCGTAATCCTCTCGACAGGGTTACCAATGCTGCAAAGGACGGGGGACTGCACAGTTTTCTTGAATTCTCGTCAGGACAGTCCTTCAGGCTTGATATTATCATAGAAGATCCGGATGATTTCGACAGGGAGATAGTTGATAGATGGCGCAAAGATATTAACGCGGGAATGCTCCGCTTCGGTGCACTTTACAGTGTAGGCAGGGGCAGGGTAAGTATTTCAGAGGAGGCGTGAAATGTCCAGAAAGCGCAGAAGACTGACGAGTCTTAAAGACCTGGCCGAGTTTAAGGACAGGATGAAACCAAACAATGGTCCTGATTTGATGAAGGGAGCAGCTCCGGTCCATGAGACTGAACCCGGTGGTGCAGCTGGGCAAGAGGCCGCACGTGAAACCGTGCAGGAAGAAGACCATGCTGTTACCAGAAAGAGCCAGGCATGGTATGACGGCAAGCTCGGGTCGGAGACCGAAGACGCCCACAATCCAAACCCTTATGACTATGTCTTTTTTTCCGATGAAGGTCCTTCTCTCTACTCGTATGCCCAACTTGACGGACTGGGTCCTCTTCAGAGCGGCTACATCAATGTGACTCTGAAAACACTGACACCCCTTCATATCGTCGGCAAGCAGGTCCCCGCAGGCAGGCCGGGCAGGAAGATAGACAAGAGCTTTTTCTACAGACAGGGTAATTCTCCCTGCGTGCCGGGCTCAAGCATGAGGGGTATGCTCCGCGCATTCGTTGAGGCAGTGACCAACGGATGGGTTTCACAGGCGACTGAAGTCTATGAGCAGGAGAGAAGCGGGGCGCGCAAGAAGAGACATATCGAATTTAAGAGCTTTGAGCGTGCAGAACATGCACATGGTTGCATAGGTGGAATCGTCCACCGTATCGGGCCTGTAATCCCTTCAGGATACAGACCGGATCTTTCGTCAGGCAAACTTGATATAGCTACTTATCTCTTCGGACATGTTGACAGCCGTGAAGGCGGCGGCAGTGGCAATGCACTGGCAGGCAGGCTATGTGTCGAGGATGCCCTGATTCAAGATTCACTGACTGACTCCACAATGATAGACACGAATGGTCCTGCATTCATGGGGGGGCCTGCCCCGAGGGCCAACTGGTGGCATATGCATCCTGCAGAGCTGTGGGACAGAAACGTGGCCGCAAGGAGTGTTGTTCAGATAGTCGGAGACGGTTTCTGGGGACGAAAGTTCTATTATCACCAGGCCCCTGACAAATGCATACAGGAATATCGGAACAGCCGTCAATGGAGTAATCTTTACAATTATCGCATCGAAACCCTTTCCGGCCGGACAGAGAACTTCCGTATTTATTTTGACAGGGTTCCCCTGCCCCTTGTCGTTCTGCTCTGTACCTGCCTCAGCCTGCCCGGCACTATGCGGCACAAGCTCGGCTATGGCAAGGCCTTTGGTTACGGCTCGGTGGAGTTCTCCATATCCTCGGTTATGATGCGGGAGCACAGGAGTGCAGACTGGCCCGGAGAGCTTGCCGACAGGAAGGATGAAATTGACCGCTATATATCAGAGGGCTGGCAATACGAAGGCTTTGAGTCTTTAATTGATCCCGGAGCACTTCTTAAACTCTCATGGATACTTGCCTGGAAGCCGGATGATGATATCACGTTTACCTATCCACCGTATAGCAGGGGGAATTTCATGCAGGTTGTAAGTAAAAGTGATATGCCATGGTTCCGCCTGTCGTCTCCACGCACACCGGTGACAGAAGAGGAGGCGCTTGACGCGGCAAGGAGGTTGTGGGATACGAAGAAGCCTGTTCTGTTCCCACTGTACCAGGCGCGGGCAAAGGGGTACGGTAAAATAAAGAGGAGGCAGCCGTAATGTACGGTCTTGAATCTGCCATGTATACCCGGTCCAACGAGCTGAAATATCTTACGTTTGCCAGGTTCATATTCAAGGCAAGGGCGTTGACCGTCCTGAGGCTGCCGCAGTACAAGGGGTCGACATTCAGGGGAGGTTTCGGTCATAACCTCAGGAAGACGGTATGCATAAACCGGAGTAAGGAGTGTAAGGGGTGTATTCTGTGTTCACGGTGTATATACACTTATATCTTTGAGACAAAGCCTCCCGCAGGCTCAAAAACGGAAAAGAGTTTTGCGTATGTCCCACATCCCTACGTGCTGATTCCTCCTGATACGGAGAAGGAGGTCTTCAATCCTGACGAGGCCTTTGTTTTCGAGTTGGTGCTTTTCGGCAGGGCTATCGAATACTTTCCATATTTTCTTTTTGTTTTTCAGCAACTGGGGGAGAACGGGATAGGCAGGGAGCAGGGAAGCTTCTATATTGATTCGGTTGCAAACGAACGATTCGGCAGCAAGATAAAAATGTACTCTCATGCAACAAGCAGTCTCAGCGGAGAGACACAGGTTTATTCATCGGAGAATTTTTTTCATGTATACAAGGACATTGTATCTTTGAACCCGGACGAAATAACAATAAGGTTCATTACGCCCTTCAGGTTGAAGATAGACGGGAAACTAAGACAGGATTTCAGCTTTTTCGATTTTTTCAGAACCTTTCTGAACCGGCTGTACCTCCTGACATACTTTCACTGCGGAAACAGGTTTGACCGCGATCACAAGGAGTTGCTCGAGATGAGCAAGGAAATAATGATCACAAGGAAGAACCTTCAGTGGCGTGACTGGACGAGGTACAGCAACCGTCAGAAGACGAGGATGAAGATGGGAGGCGTGGTGGGCGAATTCGTTCTTCGTGGCAACCTGGCTCCCTTCCTGCCTTTTCTGAAGATCGGAGAGTTTGCACATGTTGGAAAGGCTACGAGCATGGGGCTTGGGAGGTATGAAGTTAAGGTTTGATTTGCCGAAACTAACCTTGATAGCTATAGCTTATTGGAAAGAGAGTGAATAGAAGATTTTTGTAATGTTTTTTGAGCTCTTGAGGTGATATTTAATTAATGAAGAATATATTATTCATAATTGGTATCTTTTGTTTTTTTCTTGCTTTTTCTATGAAAACATTTGGAAATGAGATCATTCCCACTGTTAACTTAGCGACAGGCAGTAAGAAAGGGGTTTATTTTCCCATTGGAAAGGGTATAGCAGAGGTTGCCAATGAGGCAAATATAAAGATCAATGTATTGAATTCTGAGGGGTCTATAGAAAATCTCAAGTGGTTGGCAAGTGGAAAGGTTCAGTTGTGTTTGGCTCAAAGTGATACGGTTTATAATGCGTATAATGGATTGAATAGATTCTCAAATAGGAATACCAATATCCGGGCGATAGCGTCTTTGTATACAGAAGCTGTTCATATCCTGATTCGTAGACCTCTCTATATTAAGAAGATCGGAGATTTCAGGGGTGTCAAGAGGAATCTTAAAAGTCTCCTTTACAGGGAAATAAGATGTCCGGTTTTTAGGTAAAAAATATTCATCACAGTTTTACTCCCCA